>NZ_CP020555.1:4597500-4870000 GCF_002080455.1 Streptomyces sp. Sge12 | reverse complement strand
GTGGACGGGGTATCAACTTCTGGCGTTGATTTTTGGCACGCTGTTGAGTTCTCAAGGAACGGACGCTTCCTTTGTACTCACCCTCGCGGGCTTTCCTCCGGGCTTTCGTTCTGTTCTTGCGTTTCCGACTCTATCAGACTCTTTCGTGTCCGACTTCCTCGGTGCTTTCCAGGTTTTCGCTTTCGCGTTTCCCTTTCCGGCGGTGCCGACTCTATCAGAAGTTTTCCACCGGATTTCCCGGCTTCGGCTTCCTGAAAGAGGAGTCGGCTGTACCCCACTGGAATTCAATTCCTCATTGGGGGCGAGAGAGAGTTTAAACCATCGCTGCCGAACTTGTCCAGTTCGAGGCAACCGTTCGAATCTACCTCCCCGCGCGCTCCGTGTCAACGGTCTTCGCGGGACGACGAGGAGACTAGCAGCTCAACGGGCTTGTACGCACATCAGGCCGCGGTCGGGAGCGTCGCCGTGCGGTCGGCCTCCTCCACGTCGCCCACCTCGCCGGCGCGCGCGGCCCGCCCGCCCAGCACGAAGACGTAGAGGAGGAAGGCCACCTCAGCTGCGACGCCGATCGTGATGCGGGCCCAGGTGGGGAGGCCCGACGGGGTCACGAAGCCCTCGATCAGGCCCGAGATGAACAGGACCACCGCGAGGCCTATGGCCATGCCCAGAGCGGTGCGGCCCTGTTCGGCGAGGGCCGTGCGGCGGGTCCGGGGGCCCGGGTCGATGACCGTCCAGCCCAGTCGCAGGCCCATGCCCGCGGCGACGAAGACCGCCGTCAGTTCCAGCAGGCCGTGCGGGAGGATCAGGCCGAGGAAGACGTCGAGGCGTCCGGCGGAGGCCATGAGCCCCAGGCCCACGCCCAGGTTGGCCATGTTCAGGAGGAGGATCCAGAGCACGGGTATCCCCAGGAAGGCGCCCAGGACCAGGCAGATCGCGGCCGCCTGCGCGTTGTTCGTCCAGACCTGGGCGGCGAAGGAGCCCGCGGGGTGGCTGGAGTAGTACGTCTCGTACTGTCCGCCCGGCTCCGTGAGCGCCTTCAGGTGTTCGGGGGCAGCGATGGCGCTCTGGACCTCCGGGTGCGTGGCTATCCACCAGCCGATGAGCACGCCGAGCGCCGTGGAGAGCAGGGCGGTCGGTATCCACCAGCGGCGGCTGCGGTAGACCGCGGCCGGGAAGCCCACGGTGAAGAACAGGGCGGCGTCGCGCCAGCCGGCCCGGCGGGTACCCGTCACGGTGGCACGGGCGCGGGCCACCAGCTGGGTCAGCCGGCCGGTGAGCAGGGGGTCCGGGGCGCTGGACTGGATCTGGGAGAGGTGGGTGGAGGTGCGCTGGTAGAGCGCGACGAGCTCGTCGGCCTCATCGCCGGTGAGTTTGCGGCCGCGGCCCAGGAGCTGCTCAAGCCGGTCCCACTCCGCACGGTGTGCGGTCACGAAGACGTCGAGATCCATCCGGTTGCCGCTCCCCTGTCCCAGGTCCCCTGGCCACTGCCTATTCCTAGTGTGGTCAGCTTGGCAGACTGGATGCAGTGCAGGCGGGGGGCGGGTCACATGAGAGGTGCTGTGGTGAGCGGTCTGGTGACGGGGGACGCGGTCGTCCTGGGGCTCAGGCCCGCGCGGCTGCCGAGCCGCGGGCTGGCGATCCTGCTGGACCTGGTCGTGTACGTCACCGGGTACGTGCTCATCTCCGTGGGGCTGACCATGGCGACCGCCTCGCTGGACGAGGCGGCCCGGGCGGCCGTGGGGGTGGCGAGCTTCCTGCTGCTCGTGGTGGGTGTGCCGATCGCGGTGGAGACGCTGTCCCACGGGCGGTCGCTCGGCAAGCTCGCCTGCGGGCTGCGCGTCGTACGGGACGACGGCGGGCCGATCCGGTTCCGGCACGCGATGGTCCGCGGGGCGATGGGGATCGTGGAGCTGATCCTGACCTTCGGGTCGATCGCGTGCATCGCCTCGCTGGTGTCGGCGCGCGGGCGTCGTCTCGGGGACGTGTTCGCGGGGACGCTGGTGGTCCGGGAGCGGGTGCCGGGGGCGCGGGTGATGCCGGTGCCCCCGCCGCCGCCGTGGCTGGCCGGGCGGTTCGCCGGGCTGGACCTGTCCGCGGTGCCGGACGGACTGTGGCTGGCGATCCGCCAGTACCTGACGCGGATGAACCAGCTGGATCCGCAGGTGGGTGCCGCGATGGCGGCGCGGCTCGCGGACGATCTGGTCGCGCGTACGGGGGCTCCGCCGCCGGCCGGGGTGCCGGCTGCCGCGTTCCTGATGGCCGTGGTGCACGAGCGGCAGTCGCGGGACGCCGCGCGGGCCTTCCGGCCGGCCGCCGCCCCGGCGGGGGCCGGTGCCGGTACCGGTGCCGGGTACGCGCCGCACCCCGCTCCGATGCCGCCGGCCGTGCCGATGCCCGTGGCGGCGCCGGTCGCCCCCGCGGCTCCCGCTCCCGTGGCTCCCGTGACTCAGGCAGCTCCCACCGCTCCCGTGCAGGCTCCGCGCGCCGGCGGGTTCGCGCCGCCCGCCTGAGGCGTCACTGCTCGGTCACTGCTCCTCGAAGGCCGAGGGCGGTGTCTCCAGGTGTTCGAGTTCGATGCCGGGGGCCGAGAGCACCACGTCCCCGGCGATGTGGATCGTGTGGACCTCACCCGTGTCCAGTGCGCTGACCCGGTACTCGTCCACCAGGAGCGGCCCGCTGTCCGTGGGGTGTTCCTCGCGGCCCAGCAGGGCCCAGGCCTGGTCGACCGTACGGGGTGCGAGCACCGGGTCGGTGAGGGCCAGGAGCCGGACGCGGGTGGCGGGTGCGCCGGGGGTCAGCCGCAGCAGGCGGGACGTGGCGACGAGGAAGGCCGGGGAGGTGCCGGTGAAGCCGGGGGCCGCGATGTTGCCCTCGGTGGCTTCGGTGCCGGTGGGATCGGTACGGACCCAGGTGACGCCGTCGATGGCGGCGCCGCGCACCTGCCAGCTCGCGGCGTTGACCTCCATGCGGATGGGGCGGCCGAGCTCGTCGATGGCCAGGTCGACGGAGCCCCGGTGGTCCCCGTCCGGGCCGGTGAGCTGGGAGACGTAGCGCCAGCCCGAGGGGCCGGGGGCGCAGTGGAAGTGCTCCTCGCCGAGGGGGGTGTGGTCGTGCGGGTCGTGGAGCGAGTAGCGGCCGCGGGGCATGGTGCGCACTCTTCCTGAGCTGGGATACGGGGCAGGCCCCCGGCACGCTGCCGGGGGCCTGCTTCACATGCTGCTGCCGCTGATCAGAGGCTGATCAGGGGTTGATCAGTAGCGGTAGTGGTCCGGCTTGTACGGGCCCTCGACCTGGACGCCGATGTAGGCGGCCTGCTCCGGGCGGAGCGTGGTCAGCCGGACGCCGAGGGCGTCGAGGTGCAGGCGGGCGACCTTCTCGTCGAGGTGCTTGGGCAGCACGTAGACCTCGGTCGGGTACTCCTCCGGCTTGGTGAAGAGCTCGATCTGGGCCAGCGTCTGGTCCGCGAAGGAGTTCGACATCACGAAGGAGGGGTGGCCGGTCGCGTTGCCGAGGTTCAGCAGACGACCCTCGGACAGGACGATCAGGACCTTGCCGTCGGGGAACTTCCAGGTGTGGACCTGCGGCTTGACCTCGTCCTTGACGATGCCCTCGATCTTCGCGAGACCGGCCATGTCGATCTCGTTGTCGAAGTGGCCGATGTTGCCCACGATCGCCTGGTGCTTCATCTTGGCCATGTCCGAGGCCATGATGATGTCCTTGTTGCCGGTCGTGGTGATGAAGATGTCGGCCGTCTCGACGACATCGTCGAGGGTGGCGACCTGGTAGCCGTCCATGGCCGCCTGGAGCGCGCAGATCGGGTCGATCTCGGTGACGATGACGCGGGCGCCCTGGCCGCGCAGGGATTCCGCACAGCCCTTGCCGACGTCGCCGTAGCCGAAGACGACCGCGACCTTGCCGCCGATGAGGACGTCGGTGGCGCGGTTGATGCCGTCGATCAGGGAGTGGCGGCAGCCGTACTTGTTGTCGAACTTCGACTTGGTGACGGCGTCGTTCACGTTGATCGCCGGGAACAGCAGGCTGCCCTCGGACATCATCTCGTAGAGACGGTGGACACCGGTGGTGGTCTCCTCCGTCACGCCGCGGATCTCGGACGCGAGCTGGGTCCACTTCTGGGGGGACTCGCCGAGGGTGCGGTTGAGCAGGGTGAGGATGTGGGCGTACTCCTCCGAGTCCGCCGTCGACGGATCCGGGGCCGAGCCGGCCTTCTCGAACTCGACGCCCTTGTGGACGAGGAGGGTGGCGTCACCACCGTCGTCGAGGATCATGTTCGGGCCGCCGGTGGGGGTGTTCGGCCAGGTCAGCGCCTGCTCGGTGCACCACCAGTACTCCTCCAGCGTCTCGCCCTTCCAGGCGAAGACGGGTACGCCCTGCGGGTTCTCCGGGGTGCCGTTCGGGCCCACCGCGATGGCGGCGGCCGCGTGGTCCTGGGTGGAGAAGATGTTGCAGGAGGCCCAGCGGACGTCGGCGCCGAGGGCGACGAGGGTCTCGATGAGCACGGCCGTCTGCACGGTCATGTGCAGCGAGCCGGTGATGCGGGCGCCGGCCAGCGGCTGCGCCTCCGCGTACTCCGCGCGGATCGACATCAGGCCCGGCATCTCGTGCTCGGCCAGGGTGATCTCCTTGCGGCCGAACGCGGCAAGGGAGAGGTCTGCGACCTTGAAGTCCATGGGTGCTGCTCCTCATGGTTCGAGAGGGTGGGTACGGCTGAGCCGTGCGCCGTCCTGGGGACGGGACACCGAGCACAGTCCGTCGGGGGTCCTCTCTCCCCTCGGCCGGTCGCAAGGACCGCCCGACCCGCCATCAGCAGCGACGCCTGACACTGAGCACGAATCTACACCGATCGGCCGAGTGAGCCCCAGTCAGACGAGGAAGAAGGTGTGGGGTGAGGTCAGGTCCTCCGGTCGGAACCTTTGGGGCCTTTCGGACTTATGACCCGCCGATGACGTGCGGGAGGACGCCGGTGGACCGGGAACCGGAGCGCGATTCCGCAGGACCCGCGGCACGAAGGAGATTTCAGTGACCAGTCCGGCAGACCCTTCCGTGGGCCAGGGTGCGAGCGGGGACGGGAAGGGGCGGGGGCGCCCGAAAGTGCTCGCCGTCACGGCGTGTCCCACGGGGATCGCGCACACGTACATGGCCGCGGAGAAGCTCCAGCAGGCGGCCGACCGCCTCGGTGTCGACATGAAGGTGGAGACCCAGGGCTCCATCGGGGCCGAGAACGTGCTCTCTGACAACGATGTCAGGGAGGCGGACGGCATCATCATCGCCGCCGACAAGGACGTCGACCGCGGGCGCTTCACGGGCAAGCGGGTCCTGTCCACCGGAGTCGCGGACGGCATCCACCGCCCGGAGGAGCTGATCGAGCGAGTGCGGAGCGCGCCCGTGCAGGACGCAGCGGCGACGGGCGGCGGCGGGAGCGACGGCGCCGGGGCACGCGGTGGCAGTGGCGGGGTCCGGGAGCGCAGCGCCGCGTACAAGGCGCTGATGAACGGCGTCTCGCACATGATCCCCTTCGTGGTCGTGGGCGGTCTGCTGCTCGCCGTCTCCATCGCGCTCGGCGGACACACCACGGCCGAGGGCATCGCCTTCGACCCGGACTCCTTCTGGTTCTACGTGAACGCCCTGGGCGGCCTCGGCTTCAAGCTGATGCTGCCGATCTTCTCGGGCTACATCGCCTACGCCCTCGGCGACCGGCCCGCCCTCGTACCGGGCATGATCGGGGGCTTCCTGGCCGCCGACGCCGTGAACATCTACGGGGCCGAGGCCAACGCGGGCTTCCTCGGTGCGATCGTGACGGGTTTCCTCGCCGGCTACCTGGTCGTGTGGATCAAGAAGGTCGAGGTCCCGAAGTTCGCCCGGCCGATCATGCCGATCATCGTGATCCCGATCGTGTCGACCCTCGCCCTCGGCCTCTTCTACATCTACGTGATCGGCCGGCCCATCTCCTGGGTCTTCACCCACCTGACCGACTGGCTGAACGGGATGACCGGCTCCAGCGCGGTCCTGCTCGGCGCCGTCATCGGCCTGATGATCGCCTTCGACATGGGCGGCCCGGTGAACAAGACGGCCTTCCTCGTCGCGGTCGGCCTCATCGGCACGAACAACACCGTCATGGGCATGGCCGCCGCGGCGATCCCGGTCATGCCCCTCGGGCAGGGGCTGGCGACGCTGCTGCGGCGCCGGCACTACAGCGACCAGGAACGCGAGACGGGCATCGCCGCGCTGTTCATGGGCTTCTTCGGGATCTCCGAGGGCGCCATTCCGTTCGCCGCCGCACGGCCGGCGCAGGTCATCCCGGCGAACGTGCTCGGGGGCGCGGTGGCCGGTGCGATCGCGGGGCTGGCCGGGGTGGAGAACTCCGTGCCGCACGGCGGTCCGATCGTCTCGGTCTTCGGCGCCGTCGGAGGTGTCGCGATGTTCTTCGTCGCCGTCGCGGCCGGCACGGTGGTGACGGCGCTGACGACCAACGCGCTGATCGGCCTGAAGCTGCGCAAGGAGGGCGCGGCCGGTCCGCGGCCGCTCGCCCCCGAGCCGGCCCTCGTCGCGGTCGGCGCCGGAACCGCTGCCGGTGCCGGAGCCGGTACGAGCGCGCGTGCGGGTACGGACGTACGCGCGCAGGCCGCGCCCGCCGCCCCCGCGGGGCCTCCCGAGGTGCTCTCCGGGTACCTGACGGCCCGTACCGTCCGCACCGAGCTGGCCGCGGCCTCCAAGGAGGCGGCGATCCGCGAGATGGCCGGGATGCTGGCCTCCACCGGCAACGTCCGGGACGTCGACGAGCTGGTACGGGTCGCACTCGCCCGGGAGGCTCAGGGCACGACCGGGCTCGGGGAGTCGATCGCCGTCCCGCACGCCAAGACGGACGCGGTGATCCGGCCCACGGTGGGCTTCGCCCGGTCGGAGGCGGGCATCGAGTGGGGTGCGCCGGACGGGACGAAGGCCCGGCTCGTCTTCATGATCTCGGTACCGGAGGCCTCGGCGGGCGACGAGCACCTGCGGATCCTGGCGCTGCTGGCGCGCAAGCTGATGGACGCCGCCTTCCGGGAGCGGTTGCGGACCGCCCCGGACACGGCAGCGGTCCTGGAGGTGCTGAGCGAGATCCGGTAGCCGCTCCCGACCGCCCGGGGAAGGTGTGGATCCGGCCAGACCGTATTCTTCCGGCCAGTCATACTGCTGGAAGGGGCGGGGAATTCATGGAACGCAGGCCTGGGCGCAAACGGGGGATCTGGGCGATCGCCCTCCTCGTGCTCGGCATCGCACTGATCGCCGGACCGATGGTGTTCATGGTGAGCCGGTTCGTGCCGGTGCAGGTGGGAAGCGGCAACATGCTGCCGACGATGGCCCACGAGGACATCCTCGTCCTGGAGAAGCGGCCGTCGGAGGTCCGGCGCGGTGACGTGGTGGCCTACGACCCGTCCGAGTGGGGGCTGACGGGCCCGTTCATCGGACGCGTGGTGGCCGTGGGCGGCGATCACATCGCCTACGCGCAGGGCGACCCGACGCTGACCCTCAACGGGCAGCCGCTCAACGAGTCGTACGTGCAGGACGGCGACCCCGGGGCGGGGGGAATCGCCTTCGCCGTATCGGTCCCGCACGGCCGCGTGTTCATCATGGGCGACAACCGGGGCGACTCCGCCGACTCCCGGTTCCACCCGCAGCCGCACGAGGGGACGCTGCCGGTGTCCGCCGTGACCGGCGTCGACACCGGTATCGACGAGAACGCTCCGCTGATCGGCGTCTTCGGAGTCAGCATGACGGCCGGTGTGGTCCTGCTGCCCGTGAGCATCGGCCTGGGGATCGCCTCCCTGGTGGTGCGCCGCAGGACGCCGGTGGCGCCGACGGGGCCCGTCTGGGGCGCCGTGCGCGTCGACGGGCCGTAGCCCGGACGGCGGCGGGAAGTCGAGGGCCCCCGCGGGCTGCTGCCCGCGGGGGCCCTCGCACGTGCACGGCTACTTGGCCGCCTCGGGGCGGTAGATGTCCGGCTCCAGGTAGATCACCCGGGCGATCGGGACCGCCGCGCGGATACGGGCCTCGGCGGCGTTGATCGCGTCGGCCACCTCGACCGCGGTGTCGTTGCCCTCGACCGCGATCTTGGCGGCGACGAGCAGCTCCTCCGGGCCCAGGTGCAGGGTGCGCATGTGGATGACGCGGGTGACGACGTCCCCGTCGACCACCGCGGCCGTGATCTTCTCCACGTCCTCGATGCCGGCCGCCTCACCGAGCAGCAGGGACTTGGTCTCGGCCGCCAGCACGATGGCGATGGCGATCAGCAGCACACCGATGCACAGCGTGCCGATGCCGTCCCAGACGCCGTTGCCGGTCGCGAGCGCGAGGCCGACACCGCCGAGGGCCAGCACCAGGCCGACCAGCGCGCCGAGGTCCTCCAGGAGGACGACGGGCAGCTCGGGGGCCTTGGCCCGCCGGATGAACTGGGTCCAGGTCTGCTTGCCCCGGATCTCGTTCGACTCCTTGATCGCGGTGCGGAAGGAGAAGGACTCCGCGATGATCGCGAAGACGAGGACGCCGACCGGCCAGTACCAGGCCTCGATCGGGTGCGGGTGGTTGATCTTCTCGATGCCCTCGTAGATGGCGAACATGCCACCGACGGTGAAGAGCACGATGGAGACGAGGAAGGCGTAGATGTAGCGCTCGCGCCCGTACCCGAAGGGGTGTTGCGGCGTGGCCTCGCGCTGGGCCTTCTTCCCGCCGAGGAGCAGCAGCCCCTGGTTCCCGGAGTCGGCCAGCGAGTGGACGCTTTCCGCGAGCATCGACGAGGAGCCGCTGAAGAGGAATGCCACGAATTTGGCTACAGCGATGGCGAGATTGGCGGCGAGTGCCGCCACGATCGCCCTGGTACCGCCCGACGCGCTCATGGGTGCAGGATGTCCTTCCTAGCCACTGACTACCGGCCGCACATTGTTGCAGCCGGTGGGACGGACGCCACGTCAGACCACCACGGTGGCACGGAAGACCGTCCCGCTTCCGGACAGTTCGACCTTTTCGCCCGCCGGTACGAAGACCGACTCGCCGGGGGCCAGGGTCAGTTCGCCGACGTGCGGGGAGCCGGCCGTGCACAGCAGGATCTGCGGGGTCTCGTGCGGGAGCACGCGGGAGGCGCCGCCGGGCGCGAGCAGGAAGCGGGAGAGCCGGAACTCGTCGATGGGGGTCTCGTAGACCTCCTCGCCGTCGCCCTCGGGGCGCAGCAGGTTCGGCTCGCCCGGCTCGAACTTCGCGATCCGCAGCAGTTCGGCCACGTCCACGTGCTTGGGGGTGAGTCCGGCGCGCAGCACGTTGTCCGAGTTGGCCAGCAACTCGACGCCGAGTCCGTCGATGTAGGCGTGCGGGACTCCGGCGCCGAGGAACATCGCCTCGCCGGGCTGGAGTCGGACGTGGTTGAGCAGCATGGCCGCGATGACTCCCGGGTCGCCCGGGAAGTGGTGGACGAGAGTGGCGTACGGGGCGTACGGGCCACCGAGGCGCGTCACGGCCGCGGCGACCTCGTGCACGGTGTGGGCCATCTCGACGCGGTCGGCGGTCAGTACGGCCGTCAGCATCTCGCGCAGGGCCGCCTCTTCGGGGTGGGCGCGCAGCAGGTCGACGTACGGCTTGAGGCTGTCCACGGCAAGGCCGGCGAGGAGCTCCGCCGCGTCCAGTGGCGGCCGGAAGCCGCACAGCCCGTCGAACGCGGTGAGCGCGCAGATCATTTCGGGCTTGTGGTTGGGGTCCTTGTAGTTGCGGTGGTCCGCGTCGATCGGGACCCCGCGGCGCTCCTCGTCCTCGAAGCCGGCCCGGGCCTGGTCCAGGTCGGGGTGGACCTGGAGGGAGAGTGGGGCGCCGGCGGCGAGGATCTTGAACAGGAAGGGCAGCCGGGGACCGAACCTGGCGACGGTGGCGGCGCCCAGCTCGCCCTCGGGATCGGCGGCGATGACCTCGGAGAGCGCCTGCTCGCCCGCGCCCCGGTCGAGGCGGGAGGGGGCGCCCGGGTGGGCCCCCATCCACATCTCGGCCTGGGGCTCACCGGTCGGTTCGACACCGAGGAGCGCGGGGATCGCCGTGGTGGATCCCCAGGCGTAGGGGCGGATCGTGTTCGTCAGGCGGTCCATCGTCGTCTTCCTGGATAGAGCTGGGTACGTGCGTGCCTCAGCTGTGTCCCCCGGAAGCCAACGCCAGGTAGGCGGTGGCGAAATCCGTGACGGCGAGGAGTTCGGCGAGCTGCTCCAGCTCGACGCCCTCCTCCGGTTCGAGCTCGCTGACGGCCGTGTCGTGGCTGTGGGCGAGTTCGCGTGCGGCGGGGGCGGCGGTGAGGCCGCCGGTCGGCCGGTCGCGCAGCAGGACGATGCGGGCGCGGAGGGCCTGGGGCTCTTCGACCCGGTCACGGAAGAAGTCGTCGGGGTCGGCGCCGGCGGCGAAGGACCCGGCGAGCAGGACGCCGTGGGCGGGCAGCGCCTCGGGAAGCACCGCGGACAGGGCGGGGCGGCCGGCGAGCTCGGCGAGCGTGGCGGCGAACCGGCGGCCCGCGGGGGCGGCGCCGGTGCCCTCGCTCCAGATGAGCGGGAGGGAGTCGGCCAGCTCGGCGGCGAGGGTCTTGGCCGGGTTGGAGTAGGTGGCGATCGCGGGCCCGCAGCGTTCGGCCGTCCGGTCGAGCCGGTCGGCGACGAGCTGCAGGGTGTCCGGGGCGGCCGTGATCAGGCCGACCTTGTCGAGGAGCAGCAGCAGGGGCGTCAGCAGGGCCCACAGGGCGCCCGGTCCCGCCGCGGCGGACTCGTCGTACTCCTGGTACGGGGCCTTGGCCATCGGTACGAGGAGCCCGTGCGCGCCGTCCACCGCCTCGCTCAGGGGTGAGCGTTCGGGGGCGACGGCGACGACGGTGCAGCCGCGCCGGTAGGCCTGCTCGGCGAGGACGGCGAGCCCGGGCTCGGTGCCGTCGGTGGTGGCGAGGAGCAGCAGGTCGACGGGGCCGGCCCAACCGGGCAGCGCCCAGCGCAGCGCGCCGGCCGCGTGGGCGACGCCGGTGGGGTCCAGCCGGATGACCGGCGCGGAGGCCCCGGCGAGGGCGCCGAGCAGGTCGGCGACGCCGGTGGCGGCGGTGCCGGGGCCGGCGATCAGGACGGAGCGCGGGCGGCCGTCGGGACGCAGCTCGGCAAGGCCGGCCTCGTTCGCGTGCCGGGCGGCGGTACGGACTCTGGCTCCCGCCTCGGCCGCACCGCGGAGCAGGCCCCGGCGGTCGACGCGGGCGAGATCGTCCGGTGCGTCGAGGAGCGACTCGTCGAGCATGGCGGCCTCCGGCGGTGTTGACGGATCCAGGGTGGCGGAATCGGTCTCAGCGTCTGCGTGTGCCCTTGTTCCGGGGCGCGCGGCAGGGGGTCAGGCGGGGCGGCGGGCCTCGTCCACGAGGAGCACCGGGATGCCGTCGCGGACCGGGTACGCGAGGCCGCAGTCCTGGCCGGTGCAGATCAGCTCGGGGGCCGTCTCGTCGGCCGACTTGTCCTCGAGGGGCGAGTGGCAGGCGGGGCAGGCGAGGATCTGCAGGAGGCCGGCTTCGAGCGGCATGGGGCGGTTCCCTTCGGGCATGTGGGTGGGGCGAGGTCAGCGTACCGCCGAGTCCGTGGCGGTGCGGTGTCGTGGGGCGGGTCGGTCCGGCCCCCGGGGCCTGCGCCCCGGGGGAACCCGGCTCCGCCGGGCACCGGGCTCCGCCCGGACCCGCGCCTCAAACGCCGGCGAGGCCGGGATGGCCGGAGCCCGGACTTCGGCGGGGCTGGGGTCAGGCGCGGATGAGGGACAGGGCCTCGTCGCGGACCTTGGCCAGGGTGGCCTCGTCACGCGCCTCCACGTTCAACCGCAGCAGCGGCTCCGTGTTCGAGGCCCGGACGTTGAACCACCAGTCCTCCGCCGTCACCGTCAGACCGTCCAGCTCGTCCAACGTCACGCCCTCGGTACTGCCGTAGGCGGCCTTCACCGCCGCCAGACGCGCCCCCTGATCGGCAACCGTCGAGTTGATCTCCCCCGACCCCGCGTAACGGTCGTAGGAAGCCACCAGCTCCGACAACGGCCCGTCCTGACCACCCAGCGCCGCCAGCACATGCAACGCCGCCAGCATCCCCGTGTCCGCGTTCCAGAAGTCCTTGAAGTAATAGTGCGCCGAGTGCTCACCACCGAAGATCGCACCCGTCCTCGCCATCTCCTCCTTGATGAAGGAATGACCCACCCGCGTCCGCACCGGCGTCCCGCCGTTCTCACGGACCACCTCCGGCACCGACCACGAAGTGATCAAATTGTGGATCACCGTGCCCGAACCACCATTACGGGCCAGCTCACGCGCCGCGACCAGCGCCGTGATCGCCGACGGCGACACCCCCACACCCCGCTCGTCCACGATGAAACACCGGTCCGCGTCACCGTCGAACGCGATACCGAGGTCGGCGCCCTCGGCAAGGACACGGGCCTGGAGGTCCACGATGTTCTTCGGATCCAGAGGATTCGCCTCATGGTTCGGGAACGTGCCGTCCAACTCGAAGTACATCGGCACCACATCCAACGGCAGACCCTCGAACACCGTCGGAACCGTGTGACCGCCCATCCCGTTGCCCGCATCCACCACCACCTTCAGCGGACGGATCGAGGACAGGTCCACCAGACCCAGCAGATGCGCCGCATACCCCGGCAGACTGTCCAGCTCCGTGACCGTCCCCGCCACCGTGCCCGACGCCACCGCCGGCGCGCCCCCGTCCGACCACTTCTCCACCAGCTCACGGATCTGCGACAGACCCGTGTCCTGACCCACCGGAGCCGCACCCGCACGACACATCTTGATCCCGTTGTACTGCGCAGGATTGTGCGACGCCGTGAACATCGCACCCGGCAGACCCAGCGCACCCGACGCGTAATACAACTGATCCGTCGAACACAAACCGATCAACGTCACATCCACACCACGCGCCGCCGCACCCCGCGCGAACGCCCCCGACAAACCCGGGGAGGACGGCCGCATGTCATGACCGATCACGATCGCATCAGCACCCGTGACCTCGACGAACGCCGCACCGAACAACTCGGCCAACGACTCGTCCCACTCGTCCGGCACGACACCACGCACGTCATACGCCTTGACGATGTTCGAAAGATCTGCGGCCACTGCCTGCCCTCCTGAAGGTCCTGTGCGGTTCAGCAAAACCTACCCTGAACCGGGAGCAGCTCTTCAGACCGTGGGGGCGTCAGGAATCGGGCGATCTCAGGACGCGCAGGTGGCCGCGACGGGTCTCGCCGGTGGACTGGCCGCCCCGTTCGGAGCCCCCGGCCTCGGCCGCGCGCCCCGGCGGGCGGGCGGCTTCGCGTACTGCGTTGGCCAGGGCTTCGAGGTCGTCGCCGCTGGGGCGGGAGGGACCGGAGCCGTCGGACAGGCGCACGACGTCCCAGCCCCGTGGGGCGGTCAGGCGCTCGGAGTGCTCGGCGCACAGGTCGTAGCAGTGGGGTTCGGCGTAGGTGGCGAGCGGGCCGAGAACTGCGGTCGAATCGGCGTAGACGTACGTCAGTGTCGCGACGGCAGGGCGGCCGCACGCAGTGCGCGAACAGCGACGTACAAGGCTCACGACGTTGGACGGTACCGCACTCTTGACCGGGCCGCGACGACTCCACCGCCGCTCACTCCCCCGTGTCGTGCTCGGGGCTACCCTGCGGGGGTGACGGACACCCCTCTTCCTCCCTGCCCCGCCGAGCCCCCCGCGGGGGCCGCAGCCGAGCCGCGCCTGCGTCGGCGCGACCGGCACGGGCGCGGGATGCGCGGTCCGGTGGCCCCTCCTCAGGTGCCGCTGTCCGCGAGCCGGTCGGAGCTGTTCGGGGACCTCGTACGGGACTCCGTGGAGCGGCTGGAGCGGCGCTGGCCGCAGCTGGCCGACGTGGAGTTCCTGATCGGTGACGTGCCCGGCCCGCCGGGTGGCGCGGACGGCGGCTGGAACGACGAGGCGGTGCCGCTGGGCGCGGTGTCGGAGTCCCGCGAGGGGCGGCCGGCCCGGATCGTGGTGTTCCGGCGGCCGGTGGAGATCCGTACCAAGACGCGGGACGAGAAGGCGATGCTGGTCCACGAGATCGTGGTGGAGCAGGTCGCGGAGCTGCTGGGGCTCTCGCCGGAGACGGTGGACCCCCGGTACGGCCAGGACTAGCCGCCGTACCGGGGGCGTTGCGTCATCCGGTCATCGGGTCAGGACCGAGAGGTCCTGGGCGGCCTTGGGGACCGACACCGTGGAGTGGTCGTCCGAGAACCCCTGGACGGTGAACATCGCGATGCCCTCGTGCGGGAGGGACAGGGTGCGGGCCGCGTGGACCGGGCCGCCCGAGAGGGTCTCGACGGTGAGGGCGTAGGCGCCCTTGCCGCCGGCCGGGGCCAGGGTCAGCGTCTGGGTGGTGCCCGCCTTGACGGTGACCTCCTGGGAGGCCGGTTCGCCGCCGCCGGTGCCCGGCGAGGCGGTCACCTTGACCTTCGCGTCGGCGGCCGGTGCGGTGAGGGACAGCAGGGTCGTGTTCTCCTCGGGCCGGTTGTCGGCCACGGTGGCCCGGGTGCCGACCGGTCCGGTCGCGGGGATGAAGCCGATCTCCTGCTTGGCTCCGCTGCCGCGGACCACCCGGAGCGCCGCGACGACCGGGGCGGACTTCTTGGGGTCGGCGGGGGTCAGCAGCAGTGAGCCGGGCTCGCCGCGGGTCACGTCGCCCAGATCGACGGCCGCCGTCATCCCGGCCTTGACGTGCACCTGCTCGTTGCCCGCCGGGCTGATCGCGCCGCCCGGTCCGGCCAGCCGCACCTTCAGGTCGGCGTCCTCCTCGCCCGGTGCGAAGACGACCAGCCGTACGGAGGCGGCGTCCGCCGGGATGCCGGGCAGGACGACCGAGCCCGCCGGGTCGGCGGAGGCGGCCAGCCAGTCGGAGCCCACCTGCTCCTCCCCGACCTGCACGGATGCGCCCACGCGGCCCGCACGGGTCGTCACATGGGCGGTGGCGTCCGCGAGCTGGGCGCCCGGGACGAGGGACGACAGCAGCACGGTCTTGGAGGACTTGGGGTCGACCCGGATGCTCTCGCTGGCGCCGGCGTCGGGCTTGGCCGGTCCGTCGGGTCCGAAGAGCTTGATGTCGACGATGGCCGCGGCGTCGTCGGGGTTGGTGAGGTGGACGTAGTCCTCGCGCCCCTTGGCCGTGCTCACGGCGGGGAACCAGAAGTCGGTGCCGGGTGCCGTGCAGCCGGCGCCGAGGACGCCGCGGGTCCGGCCGACCGAGACCTTGGTGGTCAGCTGGGCGGTCCAGCCGGGGGCGAGGACGCCGTCCGCGCTGCCGGTGAGGGCGGGCGCGTCGGCGCCGCTGGCGGTGGCCCCGACGGGCTTGCCCGGCTCCTTGGGCTCCAGCACCGGTTTGGCGTCCTTGGTCGCACCGAGCAGCCGGGCCGAGCCCTTGCCCTCCCCGGTGGGGGCGCCGGGGGTGAAGGACGTGTACGTCGTCTCGGCGATGTCCGAGGAGCTGGGCCCCGGGCACACCAGCAGGGACCGCTCCACCGGCATCCGGGCCGCGGCCTTGCCGTCGGCCGCCCGTCCGTCGGCGGGGGGCGCGGTGAGGGCGGCGACGCCGGTGATGGCGGCGAGGGCCGCGGTCACCGCCGCCAGCGTCAGGGGTGCGCGCTGCTTCACTGCTGGGGGCTCCCGTCCGGACGCGGGTCGTGCGGTGCGTGGGGGTGGTGGGGGTCGTACGGCTGGTAGGGCTCGTACGGGTAGGCGTACTGCTGCTGGTCCGGGTCCTGGACCGGCTGGTGCTGCGGCTGCTGCGGGTACGGGACCTCGTAGACCGGTTGGCCCTGTTGGTCGTACTGGCCCTGTTGGTCGTACTGGCCCTGCTGGTCGTACTGCGGGTACTGGTCGTACGGGGCCGGCTGCTGCCCCTCGTACGCGTATCCGCCCTGGTCGCCGTAGGCCTGGTACGCGTACGCGTCCTCGCCGTACACCGGCTGCGCGGGGATCTGCGCGTACGGGTCGGCGTCCGCGGCGGTCTCCACCGGTGCGGGGGCCGCTTCGGCCTCGGCGCGCAGCCGGCGGGCCCGGCGGCCCTCGCCGGCCTCGCCCGGACCGGGCTGCGCGAAGATCGCGGCCTCCTCCTCGGGCAGGTCGTCGTCGAGCTGTGCGCGGCGGCCGGGCAGGGCCATGACCAGCAGGACCAGGGCGAGCAGGCCCTGGGCCCAGTACCAGGCGGTCCGCAGCAGGGAGTCCTCGTGGACGAGGTCGAGGCGGCCGCCGTCGGCGGGCAGTTCGAAGCCCTGCGCCCAGCCGTCGAGGGTCTTGGGCTTGAGGGGCTTGCCGTCGACGGTGGCCTTCCAGCCCTCGTCGGCGCGGTCGGCGATGCGCAGGACGCGGCCCGCCTCCCCGGAGGGGATCTTGCTGTGGGCCTCGACGGGACCGGCCGCGACCGGGATCGGGGCCTCGCCCGGCTTGCCGGAGACGATCACCGCGCGGGGCAGCCAGGGCTCGACGCCCCACAGGGCGGTGCCGTCCTGCTGGTGGCGACGGCTGAGGCCCGGGGTGGCGTCGAGGACGCGGCGGATCTCCTCGGGGCCGCCGGGGCGGAACATGACGAAGCGGATCGCGAAGGCGCTGAGCTGGCTGGACTGGTCGGCGCCGGAGCCGGCCACGAGGTTGGAGACGACCTTGTCGAGGCGGGCGTCGGCGCCGGTGCGGGCGGCGACCTCCGCGTCGCCGATCCGGCCGCCGGAGCCGCGGACGAGGCTGTAGGAGACGTGGGCGGGCGGGTCCAGGTCGAGGATCAGGGTGCGGGTCTGGTTGTCGTCGCCGCCCGCGTCCGCGACGAAGGCCGGGACCTGTACGGGGTCGCGGCGCTGGAGCGGGCCGTCGGCGCCGGCGAGCATCCAGGTGGCGGCGGCCACCAGCGGGCCCGCGGCGGCGGCCAGGGCGATCAGGGCGGCCAGCGGCTGGCGCCAGCCGAAGCTGCGCGCGGCGACGCGTTCGCGGGCCCCGTCGGCGCCGAGGGCGGCGGCCGCGAGCAGGGCGACCCCGTAGACGAGGGTGGCGGGGCCGGCCCAGGCGCTGCGGTTGACGAGGACGGCCAGGAGCAGCGCGGCCAGGGCGGCGGCCCAGGCGGTGCGGACGGCGAAGGCGCGGTCGCTGCGCAGCAGGGCGGCCAAGGCGGCGAGGACGATGCCGATGAGCAGCAGGGCCGCGCCGGTGCCGGGGCCGCCGGGGCTGACGGTGAGCAGGCCGAGGGCGTCGGCGGAGCCGGCTCCGTAGGGCAGTCCGGCCTCCTGGAGGAGGCGCCCGGGGTGCGTGAGCAGGCCCAGCGACCAGGGGGCGAGTACGACGAGCGGGACGCCGAGGGTGGCGAGCAGCCGCAGGCCGTACGCCTTCCAGTGCGCGCGGCGCAGGACCAGCGCGGCGGTCCCGAGGACGGCGGCGAGCGGCCATACGACGGGGGTGAAGGCGGTGGTGAGGGTGAGCAGGAGCGTGTACGTCCACACCGCGCGCCGGCCGCCCCGCCGCTCGGTGGCCTGCGCGCCGTCGGCGAGGTCGAAGGCGGCGACGGCGGAGCGGGCGAGGAGGGGGAGCACGACGGCGAGGACGGCGGTGCCGAGGCGGCCGCCGGCGAGGGCTCCGGTCACGGCGGGGAGGAAGGCGTAGGCGACGGCCGCCCAGGCGCGCAGCAGCCGGGAGGTGACGAGCGGCCGGGAGGCGAAGTAGGCGGTGAGGCCGGCGAGCGGGACGGATCCGACGAGCAGCAGGGTCAGGGCGGCCTGTGTGGAGCCGAACAGCAGGGTGGCGAGGGTGCCGAGGACGGCCAGGTAGGGCGGGGCGGGGGCGGTGGAGCCGGTGCCGACGGCGTGCCAGCCGCCGGTGTAGGCGCCCCAGAGCGCGGAGCCGCTGTCGGGGGCGGGCAGCAGGGCGCCGCCCATCAGGGAGCCGCCGCCGATCAGGCCGCGGCAGGCGGCGAGGGAGACGACCAGGAGGAGGCCGAAGAGGAGGGGCGCGGGGTTGCGGGCGAGCCGCTTGAGGCGGGCGAAGCGCTCGACCTCGGGGAGGTAGTCGCCGTCCTCGCCGGGGGCGTTCAGGATGCTTCCGCCGCCGTGGCGGCCGGCGGGGGCGGCGTCGGTGTCGCGGTCGGCGCCGAAGTAGCCGGCGAGCTGTTCGGCGTTGGCCCGCAGGGAGGCTCCCGGCGGCGGGAAGAGCGGGCGCAGTTCGGCGGCGGGGACGGCGGGCCTGCGGCGGGCCTTGCGGGCGGCGAGGACGCGGCCGGGCCGGAGCAGGGTGGCAAGCAGGCCGGTGAACTCGTCGACGGCCTGGCCGGGGGCCTTGCCGATGAGGTAGGCGAGGGTGCGCAGCACGGTGCCGAACAGGACGCGCAGCAGGACGTAGGGCAGGGCGCGGCCGGAGCTGTTGGCGAGGATCGTGTAGACGGCGCCGGCCTTGTCGACGCGGTGCGGGCCGGCGGCGGTGCGTCCGGCGCAGTCGACGGTGCGGCGTTCGCGGGCTGCTGCCTCGGCGTGCCGCAGGACGGCGTCGGGGGCGACGAGGACGGTGTGGCCGGCGCTCTGGGCGCGCCAGCACAGGTCGACGTCGTCGCGCATCAGGGGCAGGCGCCGGTCGAAGCCGCCGAGGGCGTCGTAGACGTCGCGGCGGACGAGCATGCCCGCGGTGGAGACGGACAGGACGGGGCGGACCTGGTCGTGCTGGCCCTGGTCCTGTTCGCGGCGGTCGAGGCCGGTCCAGCGGCGGCCGCTGCGGGCGATGGTGACGCCGGCTTCGAGGAGCTGCTTCTTGTCGTACCAGCCGCGCAGTTTGGGGCCGATGACGGCGGCGTCGGGGTTGTCCTCGGCGACGCGGAGCAGTTCGGTGAGGGCGTCGGGTTCGGGGGCGCTGTCGTCGTGCAGGAGCCAGAGCCACTGGACGGGTTCGCCGTGGGGGAGGTCGGGCAGGTCGTACGCGTCGTCGCGCCAGGTGCGGCTGACGGGGTCCCAGCCGCTGGGGCGCTTGAGGTACGGGAGGTCCTCGGGGGTCAGGGTGCCCGCGGAGCGCGCGGCCTCGTCGACCGCGGTGCCGAATCCGGTGCGGCGGGCGAGGTGCAGGACGCGGTCGTCGCCGAGGGCTTCGGTGAGCAGGCGCGCGGATTCGTCGGCGCTGCCGGTGTCGGCGGCCATGTGGTTCTGCGCGGGGCGTTCCTGGCCGAGGAGGCCGGCGAGCGTCCGGGGCAGCCAGCGGGCGCCGTCGTGGGCGACGAGGACCGCGGTGACGACGTGCCGGGGGAACTCGGGTGTGCCTGGGGCCTGGTAGGAGGCCGTCGACTGGCTGTGCAGGGACATCGCGGTACGGGCCCTCCGGCCGGGGGTCCGGGGGTGGTGTGCCCTCGGAGGCTGCTGGACAGCGCCCCACCCTAACGGCTGCCACGACAGCGGTCCGCCTCCTGCGGGGAAGGTGCAGGAGGCGGACCGTTTGCCGTGCCGTGTGCGATGCCGTGTGTTGTGCCGTGTCGTGCCGTGTGCCGTGCGGTGTCGTGCTTTCGATATGTCGTGCGATGTGCGGTAGGTGCCGGACCGGTGGTGGGTCGGCCGTTTCAGACCGCGGCCTTTTTCAGGCGGCGGCGTTCCCGCTCGGACAGACCGCCCCAGATGCCGAATCGCTCGTCGTTGGCGAGTGCGTACTCAAGGCATTCGGAGCGGACTTCGCAGGCGAGGCAGACCTTCTTGGCCTCGCGGGTGGAGCCGCCCTTCTCGGGAAAGAAGGACTCGGGGTCGGTCTGGGCGCAGAGAGCGCGCTCCTGCCATCCGAGCTCTTCGTCCGCCTCCTCGACCAGCAGTTCCTGAAACAGCTCGGTCATGTGCGCCCCTCGCTCTGTCTGTGCGTCCCCGTGACGATGTCGTCACTGATTGCTACGTAACGACACGAGTGAAATTACAAGTGCGTGGCTCCGGGGCAGTCAAGCCGAGATCTGCTATTGGGCCCCTTATTCACTCTGCGGAACCAAGCGTATGCAGTAAGTGTTCATATCGCCAAAAATCGTGACACATGCCACCGGCACCACGGGATGCCGTCTTTACCCGTATTCCACGCGCCACCTCCGAACAGGGTTGCGATCACGTCGGAGAAGCGGCGCAGATCACATTCAGGTCACGGATGTGAGGTTCAGGTTTGAGCCTCGACACAGCGCCAATCCCCTGCTTTGGCCTGCACAAACCTTTCTCCGGGCACGGTAACCGGATGAGGTGAAACTTTTACACCAAACCGGACATTGAGTTGACAGTCAGGCCCCCGAACCGTTCTCCTTGTTCCCATGTCAGCGCCCGCAGCCGCCACCCGGACCCCCATTCGTGGGTTCCTGTGCGCTGCCCAGGTTCGCTGTTGCTGTTGCAGCTGTTGATGCCCGCGGAGCCCCGGCTCCCGAGAGCTCCGGCCCGCCCCCGCAGCAACCGCCAGCACGACTGACATCCGTCGAGGTACCCCCCACGATGAACAGCACGTACAGCGCCACCCCCGCCGCCTCCGCCGCTCCCGCGGCCGTCGAGAGCGACCTCCAGATCGCCGGCGACATCCTCGCCGTCCAGCACCTGCTCCAGCCCGCCCGGGAACACCCGGCCACCGTCGCCGAGTTCGTCGGGCTGGCCCGTTCCGTCGCCGAGGACCGCGCCTCCTGGGAGCACCTCGTCCGGTACGACGCCACCACCCGCTGGTACCACCGGCTGCGCACCGGCCCCGGATACGAGGTCTGGCTGCTCAGCTGGGTCCCCGGCCAGGGAAGCGGCCCGCACGACCACGGCGCCTCCTCCGGCGTCATGACCGTCCTGGAGGGCGAGCTCACCGAGCACACCACCCGCGGCCGGCTCACCCACCGCCCCGGCACCCAGCGCGTCCTCGCCCCCGGCCAGGCGCACGAGGTCGTCAACGACACCCTCGACGGCGCGGTCAGCCTGCACGTCTACTTCCCCGGCCTGACCGAGATGCCGATGCACAGCTGCTCCCCGGCCGAATCGGCGACCGTACCCGCCTGACCCCCGAACGGCCCGACCACCGCCCCTCGACGACAGCCTCCGGCTGACAGACTGTCTGCATGCGCATCGTTGTTCTGGCCGGCGGTATAGGCGGCGCCCGGTTCCTTCGCGGTCTCAAGTCGGCAGTGCCCGACGCGGACATCACGGTCATCGGCAACACCGGTGACGACATTCACCTCTTCGGGCTCAAGGTCTGCCCCGACCTGGACACGGTGATGTACACCCTCGGCGGTGGCATCAACGAGGACCAGGGCTGGGGGCGCACCGACGAGTCCTTCACCGTCAAGGAGGAACTCGCGGCGTACGGGGTCGGACCCACCTGGTTCGGCCTCGGCGACCGCGACTTCGCCACCCACATCGTGCGGACGCAGATGCTCGGCGCGGGCTACCCGCTGAGCGCCGTCACCGAGGCCCTCTGCGACCGCTGGCAGCCCGGCGTACGGCTGCTGCCCATGACCGACGACCGGGTCGAGACCCACGTCGCGATCACCGAGGCGGGCACCGGCGAGCGCCGCGTCATCCACTTCCAGGAGTACTGGGTCCGGCTGCGCGCCTCGGTGGACGCGGAGGCCGTCGTACCCGTGGGCGCCGAGCAGGCCAAGCCCGCACCGGGCGTGCTGGAGGCCATCGCCGCCGCCGACGTGATCGTCTTCCCGCCGTCGAACCCGGTGGTCTCGGTCGGCACGATCCTCGCCGTCCCCGGCATCCGGGACGCCGTGGCCTCCGCCGCGGCGCCCGTCATCGGCCTCTCCCCCATCGTCGGGGGCGCGCCCGTGCGCGGGATGGCCGACAAGGTGCTCGCCGCCGTGGGCGTCGAGTCCACCGCCGCCGCGGTCGCCCTGCACTACGGGACCGGGATGCTCGACGGCTGGCTGGTGGACACCGCGGACGCCGGCGCCGTCGCCGAGGTGGAGGCCGCCGGCATCACCTGCCGCGCGGTGCCGCTGATGATGACCGACCTGGAGGCCACCGCGGAGATGGCCCGCGCCGCGCTGGAGCTGGCGGAGGCCTCGCGGTGACGGGGGCGCCCGCGTACGAGGTGCGGGCCGTCGAAGGGATACCGGAGGTCAGGCCGGGCGACGACCTGGCGAAGCTGATCACGACGGCCGCCCCCGACCTGCGCGACGGCGACGTCCTGCTGGTCACCTCGAAGATCGTCTCCAAGGCCGAGGGCCGGATCGTGGAGGCGGACTCCCGCGAGGCCGCGATCGACGCCGAGACCGTACGGGTGGTCGCCCGCCGGGGTCCGCTGCGGATCGTCGAGAACCGGCAGGGCCTGGTGATGGCCGCGGCCGGCGTGGACGCCTCCAACACCGCTCCGGGCACGGTGCTGCTGCTGCCCGAGGACCCGGACGGCTCGGCCGCCGCGATCCGCGCCGGCGTGCGCGACACCCTGTCCGTGGACGTGGGCGTGGTCGTGACGGACACCTTCGGGCGGCCGTGGCGCACCGGGCTGACGGACGTGGCGATCGGCTCGGCGGGCGTACGGGTCCTGGACGACCTGCGGGGCCGCACGGACGCGCACGGCAATCCGCTGAGCGCGACCGTGGTGGCGACCGCGGACGAGCTGGCCGCCGCCGGCGACCTGGTCAAGGGAAAGGCGGCCGGACTGCCGGTGGCCGTCGTACGCGGTCTGGCCCACCTGCTGGGCGAGGGCTCCTCGGCCCGGGACCTGGTGCGCTCACCGGCCGACGACATGTTCCGGCTGGGCACCTCGGAGGCGGTACGGGAAGCCGTGACGCAGCGCCGTACCGTACGGGCCTTCACGGCGGAGCCGGTGGACCCGGGCGCGGTCCGGCGGGCGGTGGCGGCGGCCGTGACGGCCCCGGCCCCGCACCACACGACGCCGTGGCGGTTCGTGCTGCTGGAGTCCGAGGCCTCCCGGGTGCGGCTGCTGGACGCGATGCGGGACGCGTGGATCGCGGACCTGCGGGCGGACGGCAAGTCCGAGGAGTCCGTCGCCAAGCGGGTCAGGCGCGGGGACGTGCTGCGGGCCGCGCCGTACCTGGTGGTGCCGTGTCTGGTGACGGACGGCGCGCACCACTACGGGCACGCGCGGCGGGACACCGCCGAGCGGGAGATGTTCGTGGTCGCCATGGGCGCGGGCGTGCAGAACCTGCTGGTCGCGCTCGCCGGGGAGCGGCTGGGGTCGGCGTGGGTGTCCTCGACGATGTTCTGCCGGGACGTGGTGCGGGAGGTGCTGGAGCTGCCGCAGGACTGGGACCCGATGGGAACGGTGGCGGTGGGGCACCCTGCGGCGGCCCCTGCGGAGCGCCCGGGGCGGTCCGCGGCGGACTTCATCCAGGTCCGCTGAGACACCAGCACCCGTTAGAAACGGCCGATGTCGCTGCGCGGCATCCGGGGCGCGCGGCGGGGCGGGGTGCGGCCCGCCAGGAGGATGAGGCGGGCCGCGCGGTGGCGCTGGCCGGCGTACGGGGCGAGGAGCTCCAGCATGGCGGCGTCGTCGGTGTCGCGGTCGCCCGTGAGGGCGAAGCCGATGATGCCGGGCAGGTGGAGGTCGCCTGTGGTGATCGCGTCCGGGGCGCCGTTGCTGCGCTGGAGGGTCTCGGCGGAGGTCCACGGGCCGATGCCGGGGACGGCCTCCAGCCTGCGCACGGCTCCGGGCAGGTCCATCGCGGCCGCCTCCTCCAGCCGGTTCGCCACGCGGACGGCCCGCAGGATCGTGTCGGAGCGCTTGGCGTCGACCCCGGCCCGGTGCCAGTCCCAGGAGGGGATCATCGCCCAGGTCCGCGGGGCGGGCAGGACGTACAGGTCCGGGTTCGGGCCCGGGGCGGGCTCGCCGTACTGGCGCACGAGGCGGCGCCAGGCGCGGTAGGCCTCGTCGGCGGTGACCTTCTGCTCGAGGACCGTGGGGATCAGGGATTCGAGGACCAGGCCGGTGCGGGTCAGGCGCAGGCCCGGGCGGCGGCGGTGGCTCGCGTGCACGAGGCGGTGGCGGGGCACGAACGCGGCGGGGTCGTCACCGGCGCCGAGCAGCGCGGGCAGCTGTTCCAGGAACCAGTCGGCGCCGGGGCCCCAGGCCTCGGCGGTGATCTCCGTGCCGGTCCCGGAGACCCGCAGGGTGGCGGCGAGGCCCTGCGGGCTGCGGCCGGTACGCCAGACGGAGCCGTCGGGGGTGGTGCGGAAGGTGGGGTCGGCGGGGCCCCGGCGGAGCGGGCCGAGGGTGAGCCCGAGGTCGACGGGCCCGTCGGGGGTCCAGCGGCGCTCCCTGGCCCCGGAACCGGCGGCGCCGCCCCGGCCCGCGGGTACGTCGGTCCGGCCGCCGCGGACGGCGGCGCGGGTCAGGGGATCGAAGCGGCCGGCCATGCCCCGAGCCTAAGCCGTCTCTTCCGGATCCTGTCGGGCCCGCGACGCCCGGCACCGCACCCGGCCGCGTTGCCGGGGCGCCCGAGGACGTCCGGTACGCGGTGCGCTCCTCCGCCTTGCCATGTACGGCAGCGGACGCCGCGGGCCCGGCCGACAGGATCCGGAGAGACGCCTGGCCGGGCCCGGCCGCGTCCCCCGGGGCGCCGCAGGGGGTGCGGGGCGGAGCCCCGGCAGCGGCACCGCATCCACGGACCCTGCGGACCGCCGGAGGCTACGGGCGGCCCTGGAGCTTGGCCGAGGCCGTGCGGGTCGCGCCCAGCTTGCCGTAGAGCTTCGTGCCCGGGCATTGGGTGGCGAAGCCGTCCCGGTGGCCCGCGATGACGTTCATCGACACGTTCCTGCCCTTGGGGTAGCGGTTGCCGCCGCCCGAGGTCAGGGTCGTCTTCGCGCGCGGGTCCCGGCCGAAGAGGCCGAGCTTCCAGGCGGTGAGGCGGGCGACCGCGTCGACCGCCACCGCCGGCGGGGCCGAGGAGGTGAAGGTGCCCAGCACCACGACGCCCATGCTGTTGGTGTTGAAGCCCATGGTGTGCGCGCCGAGGACCGCCTTGGAGACGCCGCCCGCGCGGCCCTCGTAGACCGTGCCGCACTTGTCGACGGCGAAGTTGTAGCCGAAGTCCCGCCAGCCGTTGCTGACCACGTGGTAGCGGTAGAGGCTGCGCAGGACCGCGGGGGCGTCCTTGCAGGCGTAGTTGTTGCCGGAGGCGCTGTGGTGGACGAAGGCCGCCTTCACCGTGCTCGTGTAGACGAAGCCCGGCTCGCGCAGGCCCTCGTTCGCGCCCCAGCCCTTGCGGGTGACGATCCGCGGGCGCGGGCCGATGTACGGGGCGGCCGCGGCGGTCAGTGCGCCGTCGCTGGCGAAGACGGCGTCGGCGGTGGAGTCGGCCTTGTCGAGTGCGGTGATCTCGTTCGCGCCGAGCGAGGCGTGCGGGACGTTCGCGGCGGAGGACTCCGCCGTCGCCATCGACATGGCGGGCACCATCTCGCCCTTGCCGTCACCGTCGCCCTCGGGGCCGGTGTTCTTGCCGTCGGAGCCCGTGGCGGGGACCTCCGCGCCCGGGTCGACGAGTTCGATCCGCATGCCCGAGGGCAGCCGGGAGGGGGCGCGGGTGGTGGGGGCGCCGGGCTCGGCCTGGACGCGGATCTCCACGCCGTCGGACTCGCCCACCCACAGCGGGGCGGTGGCGCCGCGGATCGGGCGGGAGCCGCGTTCCGCCGCGTCGGGGTCGGCGGCGTGCTCGCCGTTGTGGGTCTCGACGTCCTGCCAGTCCGACCAGGTGGCGGTGCGGACGGAGCGGGTGCGTACCTGGACCCGGCCGTTCAGTTCGGTGGCCGCGTCGTCCCAGACCACGCCGACCAGCGAGAACGTCTTGACCTCGCGTGCGGTCAGCCCCTGCGTCTCGGGGCGGCCCGCAGAGGCGCTCATTCCGGGGACTCCGGGTGCCCGCGTCGCCGAGGGCCCCAGGGGGACGAGCGGCAGCGACTGGGTGGACCCGGCGGGGGTTACGGGGGCGGACTCGGCCAGGGCGGGAGTGGGGAGCGCGAGGGGCAGGGCCAGTACGGCGGCCGTCGCGACGCCGATCGAGGAAGCAAGGAATCCACGCATGAACAGGATGGTGAGCACCCGGACCGCCGGGCGCCATCGGAGAACTGACGCTCCGTCCGACACGCCGTGGATACCCCTCCCCCGTACGGGGGAGCCGGCGGCCCCCGTACGAGGGACGGGCCCGCGTACCCTGTGCCGGGTGAACGCCATTGACCGCACCCCTGCCGACCTGCTGCGATCCGCGCTCGCCGCCGATCCGGGCCGCCCGCTCGTCACCTTCTACGACGACGCCACCGGCGAGCGCGTCGAATTGTCCGTCGCGACCTTCGCCAATTGGGTGGCCAAGACCGCCAATCTGCTCCAGGGGGATCTGGGGGCCGAGCCCGGGGACCGGCTCGCGCTGATGCTCCCGGCGCACTGGCAGAGCGCGGTCTGGCTGCTCGCCTGCGCCTCGGTCGGGGTCGTCGCCGAGGTCGGTGGCGATCCGGCCGGAGCGGACCTCGTCGTCAGCGGGCCGGACACCCTGGAGCAGGCCCGGGCGTGCGGCGGTGAGCGCGTCGCGCTCGCGCTGCGGCCGCTGGGCGGACGCTTCCCGCAGCCGCCGGCCGGTTTCGCCGACTACGCGGTGGAGGTGCCGGGGCAGGGCGACCGCTTCGCCCCCTTCGTGCCGGTGGACCCCGAGGGCCCGGCGCTGGTCGTCGACGGCGAGGAGCTCACGCACACGGCGCTGGTGGCCCGTGCCCGCGAGGACGCGGCGAAGCGGGGCCTCGGCGAGGGCTCGCGGGTGCTGACCGGGCTCGGCTACGACACCTGGGAGGGGCTCTCGGCCGGGCTCTACGCCGCGCTGGCCGCGGGCGGGTCCGTGGTGCTGTGCCGGAACCTGGACCGGCTCTCCCCGCAGGACCTGGCCCGGCGCGGCGAGAGCGAGCGCATCACCCACACCGTCTGATCGCCGGCCGGACGCCCTTCGCCCACACTGGTGAAGGGCAGGTACGGGCGATTTGTCACCCGCATGGCCCTAGACAGGCCCCTGCCCCCGGGCTGCTCCGGCCGCCCGGGGGCAGCATCGGCAGTGGCCGTGCTCACCCGTACGGCCGACGGCCTTGAGTCGTAGCGGCGAGGGGACGGACGCCAGTGACGGACAGCGCAGGCATACCGGGCGGCACCGACGCGGACGGGGGCGCGGGGCGGCCCCCGCGCGGCCGTGGGCGCCGGAGCCGCCTGCTGCGCCGCGTCGGGCTCGGAATGGTCCTGCTGGTCCTGGCGGGCACGGCCACCGGCTGGTGGCTCTACAACAAGCTCGACGGGAACATCACCGAGGACACCTCGGCCGCGGCCGAGCTGCGGCGCTACGAGCGCGAGCGCCCGGCCCACCTGGCCACCGGGGCCCAGAACATCCTGCTGATCGGCTCGGACTCGCGCTCCGGCAGGAACAACGCCGGGTACGGGCGGGACAAGGGCACCGAGCGCTCGGACACCACGATCCTGCTGCACCTGCCGCAGGACCGCAGGAGCGCGACCGCGGTGTCGATACCGCGGGACCTGATGACGGACATCCCCGTGTGCACGCAGCCGGACGGCAGCCGCACCGCCGAGCAGTTCGCGCAGTTCAACTGGGCGTTCGAGTGGGGCGGGGCGGCCTGCACGATCCGTACCGTGGAGAAGCTCACCGGGATCCGGATCGACCACCACATGGTGATCGACTTCGACGGGTTCAAGAAGATGGTCGACGCGATCGGCGGTGTCGAGGTCTGCCTCAAGGAGCCGGTGAACGACGTGGAGGCGAAGCTGCGGCTGGCCGCCGGGCGCCAGACCCTCCGGGGCGAGCAGGCGCTGGGCTTCGTGCGCGCCCGGCACAGCCTGGGCAACGGCAGCGACACCGAACGGATGGGCCGGCAGCAGCAGTTCCTCGGCTCGCTCGTCAAGAAGGTGCAGAGCAACGGGGTGCTGCTCAATCCGACCCGGCTGTACCCGCTGCTGGACGCGGCGACCTCCTCGGTGACCACGGACCCGGCACTGGCCTCGCTGCGCGGCCTGTACGAACTGGTGCGGGGCATGCGGGACATACCGACCGATCAGGTTAAGTTCCTGACGGTTCCCCGCAAGCCCTATGCACCCAACCCGAACCGGGACGAACTGGTCGAGCCCGCCGCGGAACGCCTGTTCCAGCAGCTGCGGATGGACAAGCCGGTCACGGTGACCCCGCCGAAGCCCAGGCCGACTGCCCCCGCGGCCGAGGCCGCCGGCGACGACACCGAGTCCGATACGCCCGGAACATCCGATACGGACGCGGACGGCACGGACGAGGGAACCACCACATCCCCCCTGCCCGTCCCTACTTTCACCGGAACCACCGCGGGGAACGCCGACTGCCGGTAAAGCAATCCCAAAAGCCGGTGACCGAACCGAGTGGGATGGGTGGTTCACCCCGTTATAAGGGGAGTGGAATTTGTCACCAGCATGGTTTGCGGCCGAACAGGGCGGATAGGGTGAGCGATCCGGTGCCCGGCCGGACCAGAGATCGGGCACCAGCAGCCGGATCGTTGACCGTGCGCCTGGGGGAGGCGCGTCGCGAGGCACCGACGGAGGATTCGAGCAACCGTGGATGCGCAAAGCCGTGGGCGGGCGGAAGAGATCGACCCCGCTGACCAGTGGGTACTCAATCCCCGCACCGGCAACTACGAACTGCGACTGGCCGACTCCGCCGCGCAAGCGCGGCCCAAGGTCACCGCACCCCGCAGATCGCCGTCTGCTCCCTCCACCCCCACCTCCCCCTCACCCGGTGTGCCCAAGCCGCGGCGCGGCGATGCCCCGCCCGGCGGCCGGCGCGGTGGCCGCTCCCGCAAGGGCGGCGGCGCCGGCGGTGGTGGACGCCGCAAGAAGGCACTGGTCATCACCGGTGGGACGCTGGCGTTCCTGCTGGTCGGCGGCTCGCTGGCGGCGTACCTCTACTACGACCACCTGAACGGCAATCTGAGCGTCACCGACATCGCGGGCGCGGGCACCGGCGGGTTCAAGAAGGACCAGGCCATCAACATCCTGGTCATCGGCACCGACAAGCGCAGCGGTGCGGGCAACGAGGGCTACGGCGACAAGGAGAGCGTCGGCCACGCCGACACCACGATCCTCTTCCACATCGCCAAGGACCGCAGCAACGCCACCGCGCTGTCGATCCCCCGCGACCTGATCACCAACATCCCGGACTGCCCGACGAAGCAGCCGGACGGGACGACGAAGGACGTCCGGGGCTCGAAGGGGGTCCGCTTCAACAACAGCCTGGGTCAAGAGGGTCGCGACGCGGGCTGCACCATGCGCACCGTGAAGGGCCTCACCGGCATAGAGGTCGACAACTTCATGATGGTCGACTTCAACGCGGTGAAGACCCTGAGCACCGCGGTCGGCGGGGTGCCCGTCTGCCTGGAGAAGGCGGTCGACGACAAGGACTCCAAGCTCAAGCTGTCGGAGGGCGAGCACCGGTTGCAGGGCGAGGAGGCCCTGGCCTTCGTGCGGACCCGGCACGCCTTCGGCAACGAGAGCGACCTGGACCGGATCAAGACCCAGCAGCAGTTCCTGGGTTCGATGATGCGCGAGATGAAGTCCAAGGAAACGCTGACCAGTCCGAAGAAGTTCTTCTCGCTGGCGGAGGCGGCCACCAAGTCGCTGACCGTGGACCAGGGTCTGGGCTCCATCAACAAACTCACCGACCTGGCGGGCGAGTTGAAGGACATCGACCTCAAGAACATCACCTTCACCACCCTGCCGGTGCTCGACAACCCGGCCGAGAAGGTCAAGGCCACCGTCGTCGTCAACCAGGCCCTCGCCGATCCGCTGCTGCAGATGATCCGGGGGGACGTCTCGCTCACCGAGGTCGAGAAGAAGGAGCAGGCCGCCAAGGAGGCGGCCGACGCCGACGCGAAGGCCAAGCAGGACGCGCTGCTCCAGGGCAACCGCGCCCCCGCGGCGGACGTACGGGTCAACATCTACAACGGCGGCGGGCCCAAGGGCTCCGCCTCCACCACGGTGAACTGGCTGCAGAACAGCAAGGGCGTGTCCAAGTCCAGCAACGTCGGCAACGCACCCTCGAAGGTCGGCGCCACGCAGCTGGAGTACGCACCCAACCAGGCCGACCAGGCCCGGGCGCTGGCGGACATCATGGGCCTGCCGGCCACCGCGCTGAAGGTGGGGACGGCGAACGCGGCGTCGAAGACGGCGATGAAGCTGACGCTGGGTCCGGACTTCCAGCAGCCGGGTTCCCCCCTGGCGCCCGCCGCGCCGCAGCAGCTGCCCGAGGACGTGCAGCAGGCGCAGGCCGACAAGGCCGTCTGCGCCAAGTAGCGGGACTCGGCCGGGAGTACCGGCACGACTATCGACCACGAAGGATTTTGAGGGGGACCTGTGAGGCACAGCAGCGTGCGGGGGGAGGGGGCGACCGCCCGGACCACCGAGGAGATATCCGACGGCGGGACGGACGCCTCCGCCTCGGTGCCCCCACCGCGGGGCGGCTCCAGAGCGGCCCGCCGGGCGGCCGGGCGCCGTCCCACCAGACGGGGCCGTCGGCGCGTGCTGCGCTGGGTGGCCTCCGTGCTGTCCCTGCTGATACTCGGCACGGCGGCGGCCGGATACCTGTACTACCGCCATCTGAACGGCAGCATCCAGACGGACGCGCTGAACCTCGGTGAGACCAAGCTGGGCGGTTCCAAGCCCAACGCCTTCGGGCAGACCCCGCTGAACATCCTGCTGATCGGCTCCGACGCGCGCGACGACGAGGCCAACCAGTCCCTCGGCGGCGGCACGAGCACATTCAACGGCCCGCCCCTGGCGGACGTGCAGATGCTGCTGCACCTGTCCGCGGACCGCAGCAACATGTCGGTGGTCTCGATGCCGCGCGACACGATCCTGATGATGCCCAAGTGCACCGAGCCGGGCGGCAAGGTGCACCCCGCCAGCAAGGGCCTCGTCCAGACCAACGAGTCCCTGCAGCGCGGCGGTCCGGGCTGCACCGTCGCCGCCTGGCAGGAGCTGACCAAGATCCCCATCGATCACTTCATGATGATCGACTTCAAGGGTGTGGTCTCGATGGCGGACGCCATCGGCGGCGTCCCGGTCTGTGTCGAGCAGAACGTCCACTCCCGCACCCGCGACGGCAAGGGGTCCGGCCTGAAGCTGCCGAAGGGCACGAGCGTCATCCAGGGCGAGACCGCCCTGCAGTGGCTGCGCACCCGCTACGGCTTCGAGGACGGCACGGACATCGGCCGCACGCACGCCCAGCACCAGTACATGACCTCGATGGCCCGCGAGTTCCGCAAGAACGCCAAGCTCACCAACCCGGTGAAGCTCAACAGCCTGGCGCAGGCGGCGATCCAGGCCATGGTCGTCGACACCGGCCTGAACAAGATCGACAAGCTGTACGACCTGAGCGTGGAGCTCAAGAAGGTGCCGCCGGGCCGGATCACCATGACCACCATGCCGTGGGTCTACAGCAACAAGCCCGGCATGGACGGCCGGGTCGAGCCCATGGCGGGCGAGGCCGAGGCCGTGTTCCGGATGGTCCGCGAGGACATCGCGCTCGACGGCAAGGGCTCCGGCACGCCGGCGGAGGGCGCCTCGCCGTCCCCGGGTGCCTCCGCTCCCGGGACCGCCCCGAGCACGGCGCCGACCACGGCCCCGGCCGCGGCTCCCGCGAAGATCGCGGTCTCCGTGCGCAACGCCACCGGCGGCAAGGACGGCGCCGAGGCCAGGGTCAAGAACCGGGCGAACGACGTTGCCGCGCTGCTGGTCGGCAAGGGCTTCACCAAGGCCGGCGCCGACACCCAGACCGGGGCCGAGGACACCACGGTGATCCGCTACGCCACGGACGCGCAGGCGGCCGACGCGGGCGCCCTGGCCACCGCCCTGGGGCTGCCCGCCGCATCGGTGCAGAAGTCCGAGGACGTCGCCGGGATCACCCTGTTCGTCGGCAAGGACTGGCGGAGCGGCAACGCGCCGACCCCGCCGCCGCCCGCCCCGACCGTGGCCCCGACCTCGGCCCACGCGCTCAACGGCGACAACGAGGGCGCCTGCATGCCGATCCAGCCGGGCTTCACCTGGTAGGCGCGCATACGGAAGGGGCCCGGACCGGCGGCTGCGACGTACGCAGCCTCCGGTCCGGGCCCCTTCCGCATGCGCGGGACCGCGGTCCGGGACCGATGTCCCGGACTGCTGTCTCAGACCTGCGAGGAATCCCGGTGCACGGCCGGGCGGCGGCTCGCGATGACCTTGTTCGCCAGCGCCCTCGGGCTGGTGAGGAAGCCGAAGCCCCAGCTCAGGTGCATGGTCGCCAGGGCGACGGGGATCTGCGCGCGGGCCTTGATCCCGAGCCCCTTGCCGGCCGGGACCGAACCCGCCGCGATCGCCGCGAAGTAGCCGGCCGGGACGGCGAAGCCGAGGGGGGTGACGGCCACGCCCACGACCACACCCGCGGCGATCGCGCAGACGAGGGTCGGCGGGGCCAGGTAGCGCAGGTTGATGGAGCCCGAGTGGTAGCGGGCCACCACGTGCCGCCAGCGCCCGTAGTCCTTGTACTGCTTGGCCAGGGCCCGTACGGAGCGCCGCGGGCGGTACTGGACCATCAGCTCAGGCGAGAACCAGATCAGGCCGCCGGCTTCGCGGATGCGGAAGTTCAGCTCCCAGTCCTGGGCGCGGATGAACTCCTCGTTGTATCCGCCCTGCTGTTCCAGCGCCTCGCGGCGGAAGACGCCGAGGTAGACGGTCTCGGCCGGGCCGGCCTGGCCGCCGGTGTGGAACGGGGCGTTGCCGACACCGATCTTCGAGGTCATCGCCGCGGCGACGGCCTCCTCCCAGGCGTTCTGGCCCTCGGCGTGCATGATGCCGCCGACGTTCTGGGCGCCGGTCTCCTCCAGGAGGCGGACGGCGGTGGCGATGTAGTTCGGCGAGAGCATGCCGTGGCCGTCGACGCGTACCACGATCGGGTGACGCGAGGCCTTGATGGCGGCGTTGAGCGCCGCCGGGGTCCGGCCGGTGGGATTCGGGACGGTGTGGACTCGGGGATCCTCGGCGACGAGTTCGGCGGCGATCTCGTCCGTGCGGTCCGTGGACGGCCCGAGTGCGATCACCACCTCCATCTCGCCCGCATACTCCTGTTCGAGGATGTGGCGGACGGAATCGCGGAGGTAGTGCTCCTCATCGAGCACCGGCATGATCACCGAGACTGCGGGCTGCTGGGCGGGCATGTGGTCCTTCAAGGTCGGGTATCGGTGTCACGTTACCGCGTACGGGGGAACCGGGTGCGCGCCGAGCGACCGGTACGGACAGCGGCTGATCGTATGGGCCTACTGTCTGTCGCATCAGCTGAATCCCGCCGGTGTCCCGACCGGTCCCCCTGCTGCCCCCGCGGAGGTGTCCACCGTGCCCCAGCCGCACCGTCCCGCCCGTCCCGCCGGGCCGCCCCAGCCGCAGCGTGCCCGGCGCGGCGGACGCGGCGGTCCCGCCCGGCACCGGGACGGACGACCCCGGTGGGGGGTACGGATCGCGGCCGGGCTCTCGGTGGCGGTACTGGGCTCGGGGGCCGTCGGACATGCCGTGATGACCGGCCTGGACACCGGCATCGAGCGGGTGGACCCGTTCAAGGACATGAAGAACCGCCCCCAGGCCGGACACGGTCTCAACTTCCTGCTGGTGGGCACCGACGGGCGGGAGAAGATCTCCCCGGAGGAGAAGCGCGAGTACCGCCTGGGCGGGGCGCCCTGCCACTGCACGGACACGATCATGCTGGTGCACCTGTCGGCGGACAAGGAACGGGCCAGTGTGGTCAGCCTGCCCCGCGACAGCTACGCCGAAGTGCCCGCGCACCGGGACCTCGTCAGCGGAAAGGCGCACAAGGCCCACCCCGTTCGGCTGAACGCGGCCTACGCGGAGGGCGGGCCCAACCTGACCGTGCGGACCGTGGAGAACATGACGCGGGTGAAGATCGACCACTACCTGGAGGTCGACTTCACCAGCTTCATGAAGACGGTCGACGCGATGGGCGGCGTGGAGATCTGCACCGCCAAGACCATGCGCGACCGCAACACCGGCCTCGACCTGCTGCCCGGCAGCCACCGCCTCAGCGGCGGACAGGCCCTGCAGTACGTGCGGTCGCGCCATATCGACGGGGCCTCCGACCTCGGCCGGATGCAGCGCCAGCAGCGTTTCATCGCCGCCCTGATCAAGCAGGCGACCGGGGGCGGAGTGCTGCTGAACCCGGTGAAGTTCAAGGAGGTCAGCTCCACCCTCCTCGGGTCGGTCCGGGCCGACAAGGACTTCGGCTCGGAGCAGATGCTGGCCCTCGGCCAGGCGATGCGCGACTTCACCCCGTCCTCGTCGGAGTTCGCCTCGGTGCCCATCGGCAGCCCCTCCTTCCCCGTGAAGGGCATCGGCTCCACGGTGAAGTGGGACGAGCCGAAGGCGGCCAAGCTGTTCGAGGCGCTGCGCGAGGACCGGCCGCTGGCCCCGGCCCGGCCCGGGAGGACCGGCGGCGGCCCGCCGGCGGCCGTGCCGGTGGACGTGCCCCCGCGCCAGGTCCGCGTCCAGGTGGAGAACGGCACCCGGATCGACGGGATGGGCGGCCGGGTGGACGCCGCGCTGCGCGCCACCGGCTTCGACACCACCCGGGCCCCGGGCAATGGCGCCAGCCGCGAGGTCAAGCGCACGGTGATCACCTACGACCCGCGCTGGGACCGCTCCGCCCGCTCGGTGGCGACGGCGCTGCCGGGCAGCGAGCTGCGGGCCGTGGCGGGCCAGGGCCGGACGGTGGTGGTGATCGCGGGCGCGGACTACCGCAAGGTGGTGCCGGTGCGCGCCGAGGACCCGTACCAGGGCACCTTCGGCGTGGTCACCGGCGACCAGGTGGTCTGCGGGAAGTGAGCGGGCGCGGCCGGCCGGGGGCGCGGCCGGCCGGGGGCGGCGTCAGTCGTCGAAGCCCTGGGCCGACCGCTCCTCGCGCAGCGCCATGATGGCCTGGCGGCGGGCGAGCCGGTGGGTGCGGCGGATCTGCGCCTCCTGGTAGCGGCGCTCGTCCTGTTCCGTCTCCGGGAGGACCGGCGGGACCTCGCGGGGCTTGCCGTCGGCGTCCACCGCGGCGAAGACGAGGTAGGCGCTGCCGACCTGGGTGGCGGGGGTGGACTCGTTCCACCGCTCCGCGAGGACCCGTACGCCGATCTCCATGGAGGAGCGGCCGGTCCAATTGCACTGGGCCTTCACGTGGACGAGGTCGCCCACGCGCACCGGCGCGAGGAAGGCCATCTCGTCCATGGAGGCGGTGACCGCCGGGCCGCCGGAGTGGCGGCCGGCCACGGCGCCCGCCGCGTCGTCCACCAGCTTCATGATCACGCCGCCGTGCACCGTCCCGAGGAGGTTGGTGTCGTTGGCGGTCATGATGTGGCTGAGGGTCGTCCGGGAGGCTGCGGTGGGCTTCCCGGGCAGCTCGCCCGGTATCTGTGTCATACGGACACCTTAGTTGGGCCGGGGAGGCATCGACTCTGCAACAGCAGCGGAACGGAATGCCGACCGGGCTGTCGGACCACCCACCCGGGCAGGCATTCTTGGGCCCATGAATGACTGGCCAGAAGGTCGTGACGACGCGTACGGGCGCGGCAGCGCGCAGCCGCAGCCCGAGGGCGTGCAGCGGATGCGGCACATCCAGCGGCAGCAGCAGCCGCAGCAACCGCCGCGGCCCCCGCAGCCGCCGCGCCCGCAGCGGCCGGCGGGCCCGCCGCCGGCGTACGGCGTCCCCCCGCAGCAGGCGGGGAGCCACGACACGTACGACGGCTACGACAGCGGCTACAACACCGGCCAGGTCTACGGTTCGCCCGCGGGCGGGCCTCCGGGCGGGCCGACGGGCCCCGATGGGCCGTCCGGGCCCGGCCGCCCCGGTCGGGCGCCCGGCCCCGCGCCGGACTGGCGCAAGCGGATCAAGGTCGGCGGGATCGTACTGGTCTCCGCGCTCCTTGTGACGTCCGTCTCCACCTACTTCTGGGCCGACTCCAAGGTGCGCCGCGAGGTGGACCTCTCCAAGGTCATCGAGCGCCCGAAGGAGGGCGACTGCACGACGTACCTGATCGTGGGCTCCGACAGCCGCGAGGGCATGTCCGATGAGGAGAAGAAGAAGCTGCACACCGGCTCGGCCGAGGGCAAGCGGACCGACTCCATGATGATCCTGGCGAAGTGCTCCAGCGGGAACACCATGATCTCGCTGCCCCGTGACTCGGACGTGGAGATCCCCACCTTCGTCGGCTCGCAGTCCGGCAAGAAGTTCGCCGGCCAGGGGCGCCGGGTCAAGCTCAACGCGGCGTACGCGGAGGACGGGCCCGAGCTGCTGGTGCGGACGGTGGAGCACAACACCGGCCTGCGCATCGACCACTACGCGGAGATCGGCTTCGCCGGCTTCGCGAACATCGTGGACGCGCTGGGCGGGGTGGAGCTCGACATCGAGGAGGGCTTCAAGGACGAGAAGTCGGGCGCCGACTTCAAGGCCGGCAAGCAGACCCTCAACGGCGAGCAGTCGCTGGCCTTCGTACGGACCCGGTACGCCTTCGCCGAGTCCGACCTCCAGCGCACCAAGAACCAGCAGAAGTTCCTGTCGGCGCTGGCCAGCCAGGCCGCGACCCCCTCGACGATCCTCAACCCGTTCTCGCTCTACCCGATGCTGGGCGCGGGCCTGGACACGCTCATCGTGGACAAGGACATGGGCCTGTACGACATGGGCCAGATGTTCTTCGCGATGAAGGGCGTCAACGGCGGTGACGGCGTGTCGATGAACATGCCGATCTCCGGTCAGCGCGGCGGCAACCTCGTCTGGGACAAGGCGAAGGTGCAGCAGCTGGTGAAGCAGATCCAGAACGACGAGAAGGTCACCGTCCGCGGCAACTGACGGCGGGCAGGGAGCGCGGCCGGGCCGGCCGTGCTCCCACCCGGACCGGGACCCGGACCGGGACCCGGACCGGGATCGCGTCCGGGGTCAGGCGTCCGGGGAGAAGCGGATGGCGGCGGCGGGGAGCTGTGCCTCGCACCACACGCGGGCGCCGGCGCGCAGTTCGTTGTCCGCTCCCACGGCCGCGCCGTCGCCGACGACCGTGCCGTCGAGCACGGTCCGCGCGCCCACCGAGGCGCGGGCGCCGATGAGACTGGCGTTCACCTGGGCGTCGGGACCGATGACGGCGTCCTCGAGGACGATCGAGCCCTGGACGACCGCTCCGGCCCCGATCCGGGCCCCGGCACCCACCACGGTGCCCCCGGAGAGCTTGGCGCCGGCCGCCACCTCGGCGCCGGGCAGGACCAGGGACTCGCCGCGGCGTCCGGGGACGGCCGGGGAGGGGACCACTCCGCGTACGAGGTCGGCGGAGGCCTGGATGATCGATTCGGGCTTGCCGAGGTCCATCCAGTAGGTGTTCTCGGTGACGCCGTGCAGCTTGGCCCCCGCGGCGAGCAGGCCGGGGAAGGTCTCGCGCTCCACGGAGACCGGGCGGCCGGCCGGGATGGAGTCGATCACGCTGCGGCGGAAGACGTAGCAGCCGGCGTTGATCTGGTCGGTGATGATCTCCTCGGGGGTCTGCGGCTTCTCGGTGAAGGCCAGCACCCGCCCCTCGGAGTCGGTGGGGACCAGGCCGAAGGCGCGCGGGTCGTCGACCCGCACCAGGTGCAGGGAGACGTCGGCGTCGGCCGCCTCGTGGGACTCGACCAGGCCGGCGATGTCGAGGCCGGTGAGGATGTCGCCGTTGAAGACGAGGACGGAGGAGTCCGGGCCGCCGGTCAGGCGCCGACCCGCGTTGCGGATGGCTCCGCCGGTGCCCAGCGGCTCGTCCTCGACCACGTACTCCAGGCTGAGGCCGAAGTCGGATCCGTCGCCGAAGTAGGGCTCGAAGACCTCGGCGAGGTAGCAGGTGGCCATCACGATGTGCGTGACGCCGGCGGCGGCGGCCCTGGCTATCTGGTGGGCGAGGAACGGCACGCCGGCCGTGGGAACCATCGGCTTGGGCGTGTTCACCGTCACGGGTCGCAGGCGCGTCCCTTGTCCGCCGACCAGCAGGATCGCTTCCGTCATTGCGTTCTCCCCAACCGATTCCGGCGTACGAAGGTCCAAATTTAGCCCATCCGGAGAGCGCTCCAGGGCCGGAGCCGGATGGGGGGTGGCCGGGTGCGCGCCATCGGGCACAGCACTGCACATGTCATGAAATGACCGGGTAGTGGCCGGGTCGTTCGATCCGCCGTGCGGCGAACGGGGGTGCCCGGCCGGGTAGTTGCCGGCCGGGCCGCGACGGGCGCCGGCCGCCGCGGACGGCGTGTACCGGGAGAAACCCGGCACCCGGCATCCGGCACCCGGCCGGAGGGGCCCCGTACGTGCGCGAACGTCCCCCGGCACGGCCGGGGGACGTTCGCCTCACCTCGGGTCGAACAGCGCGGCGGGCGCCGTTACGGCAGGTTGCGGGCCATGACGATCCGCTGGACCTGGTTGGTGCCCTCGTAGATCTGGGTGATCTTGGCGTCGCGCATCATGCGCTCCACCGGGTAGTCACGGGTGTAGCCGTAACCGCCGAGGAGCTGGACGGCGTCCGTGGTGACCTCCATGGCCACGTCGGAGGCGAAGCACTTGGCCGCGGCACCGAAGAAGGTCAGGTCGCCGTCGACGCGCTCCGACTTGGCGGCGGCCGAGTACGTGAGCTGGCGGGCGGCCTCGATCTTCATGGCCATGTCGGCGAGCATGAACTGCACGCCCTGGAAGTCGCCGATCGGCTTGCCGAACTGCTTGCGCTCCTGGACGTAGCCCTTGGCGTAGTCCAGGGCGCCCTGGGCGATGCCGAGCGCCTGGGCCGCGATGGTGATGCGGGTGTGGTCCAGGGTCTTCATCGCGGTGGCGAAGCCGGTGCCCTCGGCGCCGATCATGCGGTCGGCCGGGATCCGGACGTTGTCGAGGTAGACCTCGCGCGTCGGGGAGCCCTTGATGCCGAGCTTCTTCTCCGGGGCGCCGAAGGAGACGCCCTCGTCGGACTTCTCGACGACGAAGGCGCTGATGCCCTTGGAGCGCTTCTCCGGGTCGGTGACGGCCATGACCGTGTAGTACTCGGAGACGCCCGCGTTGGTGATCCAGCGCTTGACGCCGTTGAGCACCCAGAAGTCCCCGTCGCGCACGGCGCGGGTCTTCATGCCGGCGGCGTCGGAGCCCGCGTCCGGCTCGGAGAGCGCGTACGAGAACATCGCGTCGCCCTTGGCGAGGGGGCCCAGGTACTTGGCCTTGAGCTCCTCGGAGCCGGAGAGGATCACCGGGAGCGAGCCGAGCTTGTTCACGGCCGGGATGAGGGAGGAGGAGGCGCAGACACGGGCCACCTCCTCGATCACGATCACGGTCGCAAGGGCGTCGGCGCCCGCGCCGCCGTAGGTCTCGGGCACGTGGACGGCGTGCAGGTCGCTCGCGACCAGGGCGTCCAGGGCCTCCTGCGGGAAGCGGGACTCCTCGTCGACCGCGGCTGCGAACGGCAGGATCTTCGCCTCGGCGAGCGAGCGGACCGACTCGCGGAGCATGTCGTGCTCCTCGGCCGGGCGGTACAGGTCGAAGTCGGCAGAACCCGCCAAGATCTCTCACTCCCCAGGGTGATGCGTGATGCTAACTACCGTTAAGTAACCCAAGCTTAGTGGGCCGGTCACGGATGGCGATATGGACGGCCCACGTGAGATGGGTGACAGAGGTGGCCTCCTGGGGAAGGTCCCCGCTGGTGGGCCCGACTATGCTCAGTGGCCGCAAACGGCCCCGCACCTCTGGAGCACCCATGGCCCCCCTCAGGATCACTGTGATCGGCACCGGCTACCTCGGCGCGACCCACGCCGCGGCGATGGCGGAGCTGGGCTTCGAGGTGCTGGGGCTGGACGTGGTGCCGGAGAAGATCGAGCTGCTCGCCTCCGGCCGGGTGCCCATGTACGAGCCCGGGCTGGAAGAGCTGCTGGCCAAGCACGTGGCCGGGCTGCCGGGCTCGACCGGCCGGCTGCGGTTCACCACCTCCTTCGAGGAGGTCGGGGAATTCGGCGACGTCCACTTCGTCTGCGTGAACACTCCGCAGAAGCACGGCGAGTACGCGTGCGACATGTCCTACGTCGACTCCGCGATGGCCTCCCTGGCCCCGCACCTGACCCGGCCGGTGCTGGTCGTCGGCAAGTCCACGGTCCCGGTGGGCTCGGCGCAGCGGCTGGCGGCGAAGCTCACCGAGCTGTCCCCGGCGGGCGCGGACGTGGAGCTGGCCTGGAACCCGGAGTTCCTGCGGGAGGGCTTCGCCGTGCAGGACACCCTGCACCCCGACCGGATCGTGATCGGCGTCCAGGGCGAGCGCGGCGAGAAGCTGCTGCGGGAGGTGTACGAGACGCCGATGTCCGAGGGGACCCCGCTGGTCGTCACCGACTTCCCGACGGCCGAGCTGGTCAAGACCGCCGCCAACTCCTTCCTCGCCACCAAGATCTCCTTCATCAACGCGATGGCGGAGGTGTGCGAGGCCGCCGGCGGCGACGTGGTCAAGCTGGCCGAGGCCATCGGCTACGACGAGCGGATCGGCGCGAAGTTCCTGCGCGCCGGGATCGGCTTCGGCGGCGGCTGCCTGCCGAAGGACATCCGGGCCTTCATGGCACGCGCCGGCGAGCTGGGCGCCGACCAGGCGCTGACCTTCCTGCGCGAGGTCGACTCCATCAACATGCGGCGCCGCGGGCACATGGTCGAGCTGGCCCGGGAGGCCGTGGGCGGTTCGTTCCTCGGCAAGCGGGTCGCCGTGCTCGGCGCCACCTTCAAGCCGGACTCGGACGACGTCCGCGACTCCCCCGCGCTGAACGTGGCCGGGCAGATCCACCTCCAGGGCGGCCAGGTCACCGTCTACGACCCCAAGGGCATGGACAACGCCCGGCGCGTCTTCCCGACCCTCGGCTACGCGGACTCCGCGCTGGCGGCGGCCCGGGGCGCGGAGGTCGTCCTGCACCTCACCGAGTGGCGCGAGTTCCGCGACCTCGACCCGGCGGAGCTGGCCGCCGTGGTCACCGACCGCCTCGTCCTGGACGGCCGCAACGCGCTGGACCCGGTGCGGTGGCGTGCCGCGGGCTGGACCTACCGGGCGATGGGCCGCCCGCGCGCCTAGCCCTCGGGCCGGGCGGGAGTGCGGCGCCGTTGCCGGGGCACGGCCCCTGCCCCGCGCCTCAATCGCCGGCGGGGCTGTTCTCGGCGGGGCCTAGCGGCGGTGGCCGGCGGCGCGGGCGGTGAATTCCGCGTCGCGGACCACGCGCAAGGCGTTGCCCCAGGTCAGCAGGGCCACCTCGGACTCCGGCCAGCCGCGCTCCAGCAGCTCCGCGATCAGCCGCGGATAGCCGGAGGGATCGGTCAGCCCCGTCGGGCGGGGGTGGCCCGGTCCGGTGCCGAAGCTGGCGCCGAGTCCGACGCCGTGCGGGCCCGCGATCGCCCGTACGTGGTCGAGGTGGTCCGCCACCGCGTGCAGGGAGTCCCCCGTGCGCGCCGTGTCGAAGGTGACCATCGCGAGCCCGTTCGCCTCCCGCAGCGCGGCCAGGACCTCGTCGGTCACGTTGCCCGGATGCGGGTTCAGCGAGGCCGCCGCCGTGTTCGAGATGATCACCGGCGCCTTGGAGGCACCCGCGATCCGGCAGGCCACCGCCGGCGGGCAGTCCGTGAGGTCCAGCAGGATCGCCAGCCGGTTCGCCTCGCGGACCACCTCGTGCCCGAAGGCCGTCAGCTCCTCCTGGGCCCAGGGCGCTCCCGCCGGCGCGAGGACCCGTACGCCCAGCGCGTGGAAGGCGCGCAGCGCACCCAGGGAGTCGGTCAGCGTGCGGCCCGGCACGGGGCCCAGGAACGAGGCGATGCGGCCTCGGTTGCGGGCGTCCGCCATGTCGTCGGCGCTGAGCGCCAGGCACAGGCTGTCGGGGTAGCGGCGCATCAGGGTCAGCGCCGTGTCGATCTGGTCCAGCGTGTCGGAGAGCACCTGCTCACCGGCGGCGTTCTCGTGCGCCCGCGCCGACGGCACGAGCAGGGACCAGAACTGGGCCCCCACTCCCCCGGTGCGCAGCCGCGGGATGTCGGTGTCCACGCCCGTGTCCGAGGTTTCGATGTCGTGGTACGGGCGCTGGTGCAGGGTCCAGACCAGGGTGTTGCAACCGTCGGCCACGGGATGGACGGCCAGCAGCGCGACGGCCCGGTCGAGGGCGCCCGCCGCCACCGCTACCGCGGGTGCGGGGAGGTCTTCGGCTCCGATGCCCACGGAGTGGGGTTCATCCTGCAGGTCGGCCATGGCGTTCGCTCCGGTCTCGGCGGCAGCAGGGAGAGGTGGTGCCACCGTGACACGCGGGACGGCAGGGCCGCCCGGCGGACGCAGCGTTCGAGTGAACCCGCAGGTCACACCCTGTTACCGCATCCGCCGGGCACCGCGTCCGCTACCGGATCACCGCATTCGACGGGCCCCGGGACGACGACAGGTCCCGCGCCACCGACTCCGCGTCGCGCAGCACCCGTACCGCGTTGGACCAGGTCAGCTTCGCCAGGTCGGCACGGGACCAGCCGCGCGTGAGCAGCTCGGCCACCAGGTTGGGGTAGCCCGCCACGTCGTCCAGGCCGGACGGGGTGAAGGCCGTGCCGTCGTAGTCGCCGCCGATGCCGATGTGGTCGATGCCGGCCACCTCGCGCATGTGGTCCAGGTGGTCGGCCACCGTCGCGGCCGTGGCCACCGGGCGCGGGCGCTCCGCCTCGAAGGCCCGGTGCAGGGCCATCGCCTCGGGGGTGGTGTCCAGGTGGTGGAAACCGTGCGCCCGCAGGTTCTCGTCCGCGGCCAGGGTCCACTCGACCGCGGCCGGGAGGATGAACTTCGGCACGAAGGTGGCCCTCGCCACCCCGCCGTTGCCCGGCAGCGTCGCCAGCACGTCGTCGGGGATGTTGCGCGGGTGGTCGCAGACCGCCCGCGCCGAGGAGTGCGAGAAGACCACGGGCGCGGCCGAGACCGCGATCGCGTCGCGCATCGTCGTCGCGGCGACGTGCGAGAGGTCCACCAGCATGCCCACGCGGTTCATCTCGCGCACGACCTCGCGGCCGAAGTCGGTCAGACCGCCGTGCCGGGGCTCGTCGGTCGCCGAGTCCGCCCAGTCGATCGTGTCGTTGTGCGTGAGCGTCATGTACCGCACGCCCAGCCGGTGCAGGGCGCGCAGGGTGGCGAGCGAGTTGTTGATGGAGTGGCCGCCCTCGGCACCCATCAGCGAGGCGATCCGGCCGTCGGCGCGGGCCGCCTCCATGTCGTCCGCCGTCAGTGCCCGCACCAGGTCGCCCGGATAACGGTCGATCAGCTGGGCGACGATGTCGATCTGCTCCAGGGTGGCGCTGACCGCCTCGTCGCCGGCGTAGTCGGAGCGCACGTAGACCGACCAGAACTGCGCGCCGACCCCGCCGGCGCGCAGCCGGGGGATGTCGGTGTGCAGGTGGGCGGACTGGTCGCCCGCGATGTCGCGTTGCGCCAGGTCGTAGCGCACCTGCTGACGCAGCGCCCAGGGCAGGTCGTTGTGGCCGTCCACGACGGGGTGCTCGGCCAGCAGCTCGCGCGCCTCGTCCAGACGCTGCGCCGCGCTCACTTGCCGAACCCGAAGGATTCCGCGTTCGCGACCTTCGTCCGCAGCCGCTTGCCCTTCTCGGTGGCCTGGTCGTTCAGCTCCTGCTGGAAGTCGCGCATCCGGGCCAGCAGCTCGGTGTCGTGCGCGGCCAGCATCCGTACGGCCAGCAGCCCCGCGTTGCGCGCCCCGGCGACGGAGACGGTGGCGACGGGAACCCCGGCGGGCATCTGGACGATCGACATCAGCGAGTCCATGCCGTCGAGGTACTTCAGCGGCACCGGCACGCCGATGACCGGCAGCGGGGTGACCGAGGCGAGCATGCCGGGCAGGTGGGCGGCTCCGCCCGCGCCCGCGATGATCGCCTTCAGCCCGCGGTCGGCGGCCCGCTCCCCGTACGTGATCATCTCGCGCGGCATCCGGTGGGCGGAGACGACGTCGACCTCGTAGGGGATCTCGAACTCGTCCAGGGCCTGGGCGGCCGCCTCCATGACGGGCCAGTCCGAGTCGGAGCCCATGACGATGCCGATGACGGGGCCTGCGGAGGTGGTGCTCATGCGGTGATCGTTCCCCTGAGGTAGCCGGCTGCGTGGCGTGCGCGTTCCAGCACATCGTCCAGATCGTCGCCGTAGGTGTTGACGTGGCCGACCTTGCGGCCGTGTTTCACGTCCTTGCCGTACATGTGGATCTTCAGCTGGGGGTCGTGGGCCATGCAGTGCAGGTACGCCGCGTACATGTCGGGGTAGTCCCCGCCCAGCACGTTCGCCATGACCGTCCACCGGGCGCGGGGGCGCGGGTCGCCGAGCGGGAGGTCCAGGACCGCCCGTACGTGGTTGGCGAACTGGGAGGTGACGGCGCCGTCCTGGGTCCAGTGGCCGCTGTTGTGCGGGCGCATCGCCAGCTCGTTGACCAGGATCCGGCCGTCGGTGGTCTCGAACAGCTCCACGGCCAGGTGGCCGGTCACGTCGAGTTCCTTGGCGATGCGCAGGGCGAGGGCCTGGGCCTCGCCCGCGAGGGCCTCCGAGAGGTTCGGGGCCGGGGCGATCACCGTGTCGCAGACCCCGTCCACCTGGACGGACTCCACGACGGGATAGGCGACCGCCTGTCCGTGCGGGGAGCGGACGATGTTGGCCGCGAGTTCGCGGACGTAATCGACCTTCTCCTCCGCGAGGACGGGGACGCCCGCCTTGAAGGGGGCTGCCGCGTCCTCGGGGGTGCGGACGAACCACACCCCCTTGCCGTCGTACCCGCCCCGCACGGTCTTGAGGATGACGGGGAACCCGCCCACCTCGTCCGCGAAGGCGGTCACGTCGTCCGGATCGCTCACGATCCGGTGCCGGGGGCTGGGCACGCCGATCTCGTCGAGCTTGGCGCGCATCACCCCCTTGTCCTGGGCGTGCACCAAAGCATCGGGCCCCGGGCGGACGGGGATGCCGTCCGCTTCCAGGGCCCGCAAGTGCTCCATGGGTACATGCTCGTGGTCGAAGGTGATCACGTCACAGCCGTGCGCGAAGGCGCGCAACGTCTCCAGATCGCGATAGTCGCCGATGACGACATCGCTCACGACCTGGGCCGCAGAGTCCTGCGGGCTGTCACTGAGGAGCTTGAATCTGATGCCGAGGGGGATACCCGCCTCGTGGGTCATGCGGGCGAGCTGACCGCCGCCGACCATGCCGACTACCGGGAACGTCACTCCTCCAGGGTATCCGCCGGTATTCGGCCACCGGGACCCGCCCGGGCGCGGCCCCGGCTCGATCCGTACGTGTGCCGTGCGTCGCACGGTGCCGGAAGGCACAGACGGAGCGCTGGGGGGAGACTTAGAGTGGTTGGGTTGACGGAGAACACCGGACGCCCCGTAAGCGGGCGGTGACCGACAGGACTGACCTACTGATGAGCACGCCGGGCGGATCTGTCCTCGAACGTGTACGCGGCCTCGTGCGAGAGGTCGCCAAGTTCGGGGCGGTCGGCGGTCTGGGCGTCCTGGTCAACCTGGGTGTCTTCAATCTGATCCGCAACACGACCGACCTCCAGGTGGTGCGCGCGAGCGTGATAGCCACCGTCGTGGCCATCGCCACGAACTACATCGGCTTCCGCTACTTCGCCTACCGGGACCGCGCCAAGAGCGGCCGCACCCGCGAGCTCGTCCTGTTCGCCGTGTTCAGCGGGATCGGCCTGGTCATCGAGAGCGGTGTGCTCTACACCGCCACCTACGGCTTCGGCTGGGACGGCCCGGTCGCGAGCAACGTGTTCAAGTTCATCGGCATCGGGACCGCCACCGTGTTCCGCTTCTGGTCGTACCGGACCTGGGTCTTCAGGGCCCTGCCGGTGCCGGTCGACGCCACCGAGCCGATGCCGGATCCCGCGCCACTGCCGAAGCCGGAGCGCCGGCCGGAGCCGCTGCCCGAGCCGGCCCCCGCGAACAACTAGGCCGGCTGCCGGCTGCCGGGCGCCCCGGCCCTCAGCGCACCGTGGTCTGCGGTTCGGCCGGTTCGGGCGCCGTCCGGCTGAGGAACAGCGCGAACACCGGCGGCTGCGTCTGGAGCAGTTCGAGGCGCCCGCCGTCCGCCTCCGCGAGGTCCCGGGCCACCGCGAGGCCGATCCCGGTGGAGTTGCGGCCGCTGATGGCCCGCTCGAAGATCCGGTTCCCGAGGTCCGGCGGAACGCCCGGCCCCTCGTCCGTGACCTCCAGCACCGCCTGGTTGCCGATCACCCGGGTACGCAGCGCGACCGTGCCGCCACCGTGCATCAGGGCGTTCTCCACGAGGGTGGCCAGCACCTGCGAGACCGCGCCCGGGGTGCCCACGGCCCGTACGCCCTGTTTCCCGGAGCGGACGATGGCCCGGCCGGCGCTGCGGTAGGCCGGCCGCCACTCCTCCACCTGCTGTTTGACGACCTCGTCCAGGTCGAAGGGGACCGCAGAGCCGGTCCGCGGGTCCCGCGAGTTCGTGAGCAGTCGCTGCACGACGTCCGTGAGCCGCTCCACCTGGGTCAGGGCGATCGTCGCCTCCTCCCGGACGGTCTCCAGGTCCTCGGTGACCGTGATCTCCTCCAGCCGCATGGAGAGCGCGGTGAGCGGGGTGCGCAGCTGGTGGGAGGCGTCCGCGGCCAGGCGCCGCTCGGCCGTCAGCATCCGGCCGATCCGCTCGGCGCTGGAGTCCAGTACGTCCGCGACCCGGTCCAGCTCGGGGACCCCGTAGCGCTTGTGCCGGGGCCGCGGGTCGCCCGAGCCGAGCCGCTCGGCCGTCTCGGCGAGGTCGGTGAGCGGGGAGGCGAGCCGGTTGGCCTGGCGTACGGCGAGCAGTACGGCCGCCACGACGGCCAGCAGGGCCACCGCACCGACCACGGCCAGGGTCCGGCCGACCTCGCGGGTCACGATGGAGCGGGACTCCTCGACGACCACGACCTCGCCCTGCTCCCCGCGGGCGACACCGCGGATGACGCTCTCCGGGATCGGGGTGCCCACCTGCACGGCGGGCCGGCCCGGGATGGTGATCCGCGCGTAGTGGCCGGCGTCCAGCTGCTCGCCGAGGGCCACGGGGTCGATCGGCTTCTTCTCCAGGACGTTCGCCTCGACGATGCCCACGAGCCGCAGCGCCTCGGACTCGATGCGGTCCTGGGCGCTGCTGGTGATGGTCCGGGTCTCGACGATGACGAGGGAGACCCCGAAGACGGCGATCACGACGAGCACCACGGCGAGCGTGGAGTTGATCAGGCGGCGGCGCATGCCCTAGAGCATGCCCCAGGTGCGGCCGCGGGAGGCGCTCCGCTCCCGGTCGGCCTCCGGTCGGCGGGCGGCCGGAGCGCGGTCAGCTCTTCTCGAAGCGGAAGCCGACGCCGCGCACGGTGGCGATGTAGCGGGGGTTGGCGGCGTCGTCCCCGAGCTTCTTGCGCAGCCAGGAGATGTGCATGTCGAGGGTCTTGGTGGAGGACCACCACGTGGTGTCCCAGACCTCGCGCATGAGCTGGTCGCGGGTGACGACCCGGCCCGCGTCGCGGACCAGGACCCGCAGCAGGTCGAACTCCTTGGCGGTGAGCTGGAGCTCCTCCTCCCCCATCCAGGCGCGGTGCGACTCGACGTCGATCCGCACGCCGTGGGTGGCGGGGGGCTGGAGGGCCTCGGCGGCGCCGCGCCGGAGCAGGGCCCGGACCCGGGCGAGCAGTTCTGCCAGCCGGAAGGGCTTGGTCACGTAGTCGTCGGCGCCCGCGTCCAGGCCGACGACCGTGTCGACCTCGTCGGCGCGGGCGGTGAGGACCAGGATCGGGAAGCCGTGGCCCTCGGCGCGCAGCCGGCGGGCGACCTCCAGGCCGTCCATGCCCGGCAGCCCCAGGTCGAGGACGACGAGGTCGACGCCGCCCTGCAGTCCCGCGTCCAGCGCGGTGGGGCCGTCCTCCCGGACCTCGACCTCGTACCCCTCCCGGCGCAGGGCGCGGGCCAGGGGTTCCGAGATGGATGCGTCGTCCTCGGCGAGCAGTACACGCGTCATGTGGGTGATGGTAGTGCGCGGCGGCTGGATCCAGGGGCCCGCCCGCAGACCCCTCTCGATCTGGGCTTATGAACTGCTCAGGGCCTTCGAATATGGTCGAACGGTTCCCGACGCGCCTTGTGATCCATCTCTCAAGTCCTTTCAAATGCCACCGTGTCGTGTCGTATGGTGGCGAGACGCCTGATGCACTACCTCAGGGACCTTTGTGCCGAAAACCGAGCCAAGGGTCTCTATTTCTGTCCTGATCGGACAGGGCAGTCCTGTCGGACTCACCTGTCCGGGCTTGATGACAGTGAATGACCTGTGGGCCGGGCCCCTCCGCGATGGTGCGAGAGCGGGCGTGGATCCCGGTTGCGGATGTTCCTTCGCCTCCAACCCCCGTGGGGGGCGAGACCCCCGGGCGTGGGGTGGGAGATCCGCCGCCGGTGCCGGCCACCCCCCACCGGGCGCGGATGAGCTCACGAAGCCAAGCGTCCCGAGCAAGCAAGGATCGACCATGGCTTCCAGCCTGACGACGGCTTCTCCGAGCCCCGCTCACGAGAAGACCCTCCTCGGCCACCCGATCGGCCTGGCCACGCTGTTCATGACCGAGATGTGGGAGCGCTTCTCCTACTACGGCATGCGTGCGCTTCTCGTCCTGTACCTGGTCTCCGGCGGTGCGGACGCCGCGACCGGGAGCCAGGGCGGTGGCCTGGGCTTCAAGATGGGTGTCGCCACGGCGATCTACTCCGTCTACGTGGCCATGGTCTACCTGATGGCCATGCCCGGCGGCTGGTTCGGCGACCGCGTCTGGGGCGCCCGCAAGACCGTCACCATCGCCAGCTTCGTGATCATGGCCGGTCACGTGGCCCTCGCGCTGCCGGGGCAGATCTCGTTCTTCGCGGGTCTGCTGCTGGTCGCCGTCGGCTCCGGTCTGCTGAAGGCCAACATCTCCACGATGGTCGGCCACCTGTACGCCGGCCCGGACGACCCGCGTCGTGACGGCGGCTTCACGCTGTTCTACATCGGCATCAACCTGGGTGCCTTCGGTGCGCCGTGGGTGATCGGCATCATCGGCGAGACCTTCAGCTGGCACCTCGGCTTCCTGCTCGCCGCCATCGGCATGGGCATCGGCCTGGCCGTCTTCCTGGTCTTCGGCCGCACGCTGAGCCCGACCAGCAGCATCGTCCCGAACCCGCTCTCGACCACCGAGCGCAACGGCCTCCTGGTCAAGGTCGTCGCCGCCGTCGCGATCATCGGCGCGTTCTACGGCACCGTCGTCGCGATGGGCCTGTTCACCATAAACTGGGCGCTGTACCCGATCACCATCGCCGGTCTGGTCATCCCGGTCACCGTGCTGGTGCGCATCAAGCGGGACAAGGCCCTGTCGGGTCCCGAGCAGTCCAAGATGTCCGCGTACATCTGGTTCTTCGTCGCCGCCGCCGCGTTCTGGATGATCTACGACCAGGGTGGCTCGACGCTCTCCCTGTTCGCCGACAACAGCACCGGCTCGATCTTCGGCTGGACCCCGTCCACCGTCCTGTACCAGGCGCTGAACCCGCTGTTCGTCATGGCGCTGGCCCCGGTCTTCGCGTGGCTGTGGCTGTGGCTGGCCCGCAAGAACGAAGAGCCGAACACCATCGTGAAGTTCGCGATGGGCCTCGTCCTGGTCGGCGCGTCCTTCTTCATCTTCATCATCCCGATGAGCATGGCGGGCGACGGCACCAAGGTGTCGCCGATGTGGCTGGTCTCGATCTACATGATCCAGACGATCGCCGAGCTGTGCCTGTCCCCGGTCGGCCTCTCCGTCACCACCAAGATGGCGCCGCAGAAGTACGCCTCCCAGATGATGGGTGTCTGGTTCCTCGCGGTCACCGCCGGTGACTGCACCACCGGTCTGCTCGCACTGGCCGGCGTGGACCTGAACGGCACGATCATCATCGGCCTGCAGGCCGCCGCGGCCGCGCTCGCGGGTGTCGCGGTCTTCATGTACCGCAAGCGGGTCCAGGCCCTGATGGGCAACGTGCACTGACGCACCCCGCCCGACGACGAACGGCCCGGCACACCGGAAGGTGTGCCGGGCCGTTCGCGTGTCAGCGGGTGCCGCGCAGGCGGCGCCACGGGGTGAACGTGAACACCGCGCCGCCGAGCAGGATCACCGTGCCGGCGACCAGGGCGAGGGCCTTGATGCCGCCCTCGTCCTCCGCGCCGGTCTCGGCGAGGCCGCCGCCCGAGGTGCTGCTGGCGGAGGCCGTGGAGGAACCGGAGCCGCCCGGCTGGGCGGCCGTGTCCAGTTCCAGCGAGACGCCGCTGCTCGTGGCCTTGCAGGGGACGTTGATCGGCGTGGAGCCGGGGGCCATCGTGACGTCGATCGTCAGCTGGTCCGGGCTGAGCGTCACCTTGCCGGACTTGCCGGGCTTGTAGGTGCCGGTCATGTCGCTGAGGCTGACCGGGGCCTTGTCCGGGATCGGTTCGGCGTTGGCCGGGCCGGAGACCTTGACCGTGCCGCTGTCCGCCCCGCCGAGCTTCACGTCCATCGAGGGCTTGAGGGCTCCCGCGGGCAGGGCCATGGGCGCCGCCATCGCGCCCTTGGCGGTCTTGACCGTCAGGTCGTAGCTGCCGCCGTTCTTCTTGGCGTTGATGGTGACCGGGGTCTTGATGCCGCCGGGGACGACCGGCCCGCAGTCGAAGGCCACCTCGACCGCCTTGCCCGGGAAGTCGGTCTGGCCGCCCCCGCCGCCGGTGGTGGAGCCGCCGGAGGTCGACCCGCCCGTGGTGGTGGAGCCGCCCGTGGTCGTACCGCCGGTGGTGGTCGTACCACCGGTCGTCGTACCACCCGTCGTCGTACCGCCGGTCGTCGTGCCGCCGCTGGAGCCGGCCGACACGTCGATCGTGGCCCCGACGCCCACGGCGCCGGTCGGCGCGCACTTGGTGACGAACGTGCCGAAGGAGAAGGTGACCGCCACGTCGTACTTGCCGGGGGTCAGGGTGATCTTCCCGGCCTTGGTGAGCTTCAGCTTGCCCTTCATCACGGACATCTGCATGGGCGCCTTCTTCGGGATCGGCGGGTTCTTCTTCTCCCCGACGACTTTCAGCTCACCGCCCCCGCCGCTCACGGTGATCCAGCCGGTGGGCTGGACCGCGTCCTGCGGGATGTCCATCAGGTCCGTGTTGTTCGAGGCCGGTTTCACCGTCTCCCAGGACACGTCGACCTCGTCGCCGACCTTCGCCGAGGCCGGAGCGGTGACCTTGGCGGTGGTCTCCCCCTCCACCGGAGCGCCGCCCCCGGCCGGGGGGACGCACTTGACGTTGAACTTGGTCTCCGCGGCCTGGGCGGGGGTCGTTCCGATGGCGATACCGGCGCCGCCGAGCAGCAGCGCGATCACGGCCGCGCTCACCCTCCGTTGGGTCTTCACGAATGTCCCTTCGTCGTCGAACGGTTCTCAGACGGTGCGGACGCCTGTGGTGCTGTGCCCGGCGCGCTGTCCGGGGTGAACCACGGCAGGACCGCCGTGGTGGTCTGGGGGGACTGCTCCGGGCCGTCGGAGCGCGGGGCCGGCCCGGGTGGCCGCAGGGCCGGGATCCTCGGCAGCCGGGCCGTCACGGCGGCGGCCGCGTCGGGCAGCCGTGCGCCCCGGTGGCGGCCGGCGGCGGGGGCGGTGCGCGGCCGGACCCGGTCGACGACGGCCATGCCGATACGGAAGACCGCGGCCGGGATCACCAGCAGGAGCAGGCCCCAGAAGAGCAGCACCCCGTACGGGCGGTCCACGCCCCAGGGCTGCGTGGCCACGACGGTCTCGCCGTACTTGAGGGAGATCGTGTAGTCCCCGTGGGCGCCCGCGGCGAGGGCGACGTCGAGCGCGATCTCCGCCTTGCCGCCGGGCGGGATGGTCCCCTTCCAGCGGGCCTCCTCCCACAGCGGGGCGAACACCCCGTGCGCGGTGCCGAGCTGGAAGACCGGGTCCTTGACCGGGACCGGGCCGAGATTGCCGACGGTGACCTTGAACTTCCGGGCGGGCGGGGCGCCGAACCAGGTCAGGACCCCGTCCTCGCCCTCCAGCCGGACCCCGGTGAGCATCGCGAGGCGGGCCGTGCCGGATTCGGCGGGCAGCTCGGCGACCGGGTGGTCGGTGATCTTCAGCGGGGTCGCGACGGTGGACTGGTCGCCGTTGACGGAGGTGACGTTGACGATGCAGGGGCACGGCTTGGGCGGTGCCACCACGGGCAACCGGGCGGTGAAGCTCCCGTCGGCGGCGACCGAGACGGCCGCGCCGTCGGCGTTGGCGCAGCTGTTGGTACCGCCGATCATGTTCTGCCCGCAGACCAGCAGCATCACCAGCGTCCTGGCCGGCCAGCCGGTACCGGTGACCGTGATCGCGGTGCCCTTGGCGGCCTCCTGGAGGGACAGCGCCACGGTCGGCCTGCCCTCGGCCGCGGCGGCCGGGCCCGCGGGGAACAGGGCGAGGGCGCACACCGCCAGCCCCGCGGCCAGCAGGGCTGCGACTCTTCTCACCTGGCGGCTCCCGTCAGTTCGTGGTGCGGTGCAGGGGTCGTCGGTCCGGCCGCGGGCGGCGCGTCCGGCGCCGGGCCCGGGTCGGGCCGCCGGCCGCGTACGAGGTACAGCGCGGCGGCGGTGGTCGCGCCGAGGGCGAGCAGGCCGGCCCCGGTCCAGCCGGGGAGGCCGCCCGGAACGAGCCAGCGCGAGCCGCCGGCCTCGGCGCGGGCGCCGCCGGGGGCGGTCACGGTGAGGGTGACGCGAACCCGGTCGAGGGCCGGGGCGCCGGGCCAGGGCTCGATGAGCTCCACCCGCTGGCCGGGGAGCAGCTCCACCGGCAGGGTGCGGGCCCGCGGCGGGGCGGGCGCGTCGCCGACGAGGGAGTCGGCCCGGATCCGGAGTGCGGGGGTGAGGGCCACGTTGCCCCGGTTGACGAGGGTGTAGGCGATGACGGCGGAGCGGCCCCGGCCGCGTACGGCGACGTCCTCGACCGTGAGGGCGGCCAGGGCGGGGCCGCCGACCCGCAGGTGGACCCGTACGGCCACCTCGTGGCCGGCCTCGGTGGCGACGACGGCGGCGGGGTGGTCGCCGGGCGGGGACGCGGGCGGCACGGTGAGCGTGAAGGGGACCACGGCGCGGGTGCGGGGCGGGACCGTCACGGTGGTGGCGGTCCCGAAGCTGATCCAGGAGCCGGCCCCGGGGGTGGCGGGGGCGGCGGCGGTGGCCGGGCGGACCGCGAGGGCGCCGTCGGCGGTGTTGTAGGCGTCGGCCCCGCGCAGCGTGACGGTGCGTTCCCGGTCGGTGGTGTTGACCAGGGCGAGGCGGTCCTCCAGGACGGTGCCGGGGGCGCCCGCGAGGTAGAAGTACGGGCGGACGGCGGCTGCCGTTCCTGCGGCGGGCTCGGCGGTCCAGCCCGGCTCGTCGGCGGCTGCGGCGGCCGCGGGGGACGCAGGAGCCACGAGGAGCGCGGCGGCGGCGAGCAGGAGCCCGGCGCCGGCGCGCCTCAGGGTGTGGAGCACGGGCATGACCGGGGTGCTCCGTTCAGGACCGGGCCCGCTGGCCGCGCCGGGTCAGCCAGAGCACTCCGGCGGCGCCGGAGAGCAGCACGGTGCCGCCGAGGGTGCCGAGGGCGAGGGCGGAGTCGGTGGGGCCGGTCTGCGGGAGGGTGTCGCCGGTGGAGTCGGCGCCGGCGCCGGACTGCGCGCCCGCGCCGCCGGGCGCGGTGACGTCGAGCTCCAGCGAGGGCTTCGGGCTGTTGCCGGGGGTGCAGGTGGTCGTGGTGCTCATCGCCATGATGGTGAGCACCCCGGCGGTGAAGGTGACCTTGCCGCTCTTCTTGGGCGTGTAGGTGCCCGAGAGGTCGGTGATCCTGATGGGGGTGTCGGGGGGCACGGCCTCGGGGTTGGGCGGCCCCGAGACCGGTACGGACACCTTCTCGGCGCCGTCGACGAGGATGACGGCGCTCGGGTTCATCGCGCCCTTGCCCAGCTCGATGGGGCTGGACGAGACGCCCTTCTGGAAGGACATCGTCAGCTTGTAGCCGTCGCCCTCCTTGACGGCCTTGATGTCGATGGGCGACACCGCCGACTTGTCCCCGATCGGGGTCTTGCAGTCGTAGGCCACGTCGACGACTGCGGCATGGGCCGCCGGGGCGGTGAGCAGCACCGCCGTTCCGGCCAGCGCGCAGGCCAGCGCGAGCGCGGTGGAGCGTTTGCGGTCGGACACCTTCGTCTTCCCCTCGAGCCACAGATAACTGACGGGACATCAGATCGGTGGCTCAAGGTACGCCCGGGGTCTTACGGAGGGAAGACAAAGGACAACCCGGGATTGACCGTTCGTCAGTGCCGGCGGCGGCCCCGCTGCCAGACGGCGGAAACGAGCGGGACGCCCGGCCGGTAGGCGAGGTGGACGTGGCTCGGGGCGTCCAGCAGGGCCAGGTCGGCGCGGGCGTCGGGAGCCAGCGTGCCGATGTCGTCGCGGCGCAGGGCGCGGGCGCCGCCGGCGGTGGCCGACCACAGGGCCTCGTCGGGGGTCATGCGCATGTCGCGGACGGCGAGGGCGATGCAGAAGGGCATCGAACTGGTGTAGGAGGAGCCGGGGTTGCAGTCCGTGGACAGGGCGACGGTCGCCCCCGCGTCGATCAGGCGCCGGGCGTCGGGCCACTGGGCGCGGGTGGAGAACTCGGCACCGGGCAGCAGGGTGGCGACGGTGGTGCCGGCGGCCTGGGCGAGGGCGTCGACATCGGCGTCGGTGAGGTGGGTGCAGTGGTCGGCGGAGGCCGCTTCGAGCTCGACGGCGAGCTGGACGCCGGGCCCGTGGGAGAGCTGGTTGGCGTGGACGCGCGGGATCAGTCCGGCGGCGGCGCCGGCGGTGAGGATCGCGCGGGCCTGGTCGCCGTCGAAGGCGCCCTTCTCGCAGAAGACGTCCACCCAGCGGGCGTACGGGGCGCAGGCCGCCAGCATCTCGCCGGTGACGAGGTCGACGTAGCCGGCCGGGTCCTCCGCGTAGTCGGGGGAGACGATGTGCGCGCCGAGGTAGGTGACCTCCTCGGTGTGCGCGGCGGCGATGCGCAGGGCGCGGGCCTCGTCGGCGACGGTGAGGCCGTAGCCGGACTTGGTCTCGAAGGTGGTGGTGCCCTGGCGGCGGGCCTCGTCGAGGTGGCGCACCAGGCCCGCCTCCAGCTCCGCGTCGGTGGCGGCCCGGGTGGCGGCGACGGTGGTGCGGATGCCTCCGGCGGAGTAGGCGCGGCCGGACATCCGGGCGTTGAACTCCTGGGTGCGGTCGCCCGCGAAGACGAGGTGCGAGTGGGAGTCGACGAAGCCGGGGATGACGGCGCGACCCTGCGCGTCGAAGGCCTGGTCGGCGGCCGGCGCCCTGTCCGCGGGACCGACCCAGGCGATCTTGTCGCCGTCGATGACGACGGCGGCGTTCCCGATCAGGCCCAGGGGGGAACCGTCCCCGACGGAGGGGTCGTTGGTGACGAGGCTGCCGATGTTGGTGAGGGCGGTGGTGGTCATGGGGGTCCTCTCAGAGGGTTCGTTCCCCCACCCCGCCCCTTCCCGAAGCTGGGGCTCCGCCCCAGACCCCGTTACGTGCGCTTCGCGCCCGTGCCCTCAAACGCCGGGCGGGCTGAATCTTCAGCCCCGCCGGCGTTTGAGGCGCGGGGGTCTGGGGGCGGAGCCCCCGGTTTCGGGAAGGGGCGGGGTGGGGGACAGGCCCGCCGCAGGCGGCACGGTCAGCGGCGGACGGCGGCGATCGATTCGGACAGGGCCGTCGGGACGTCCCCGACCAGAGTGTGGGCGCCGTCGCGGACGACATGGCGGCCGCCGACCACCGTGTGGCGGACGTCCGACGCGGTGGCGGCGAAGACGGCCGTCTCGGCGCCGAGCCGCGGCAGCGGACCGGCCGTGCGTACGGAGTCCAGCGCGATCGTGGTGAAGTCCGCGAGCGCCCCCACCTCCAGGCGGCCCGCGTCCGGGAGCCCGAGCGCGGCGTGGCCGTCCTCGGTGGCGGCGGTGAGCAGCGCGTTCGCCGTCCAGTGGCCCCGGGTGCGGCTGCGCAGGCGCTCGTTCAGCTCCATCGCGCGGGCCTCTTCGAGCAGGTCGATCACGGCGTGGCTGTCGCTGCCCAGGGACAGCGGGCTGCCCGCGTGCTGGAGGCGGGTCGCCGGGCCGATGCCGTCCGCGAGGTCGCGTTCGGTGGTGGGGCACATGCAGGTGCCGGTGGTGGTCCCGCCGAGGAGGGCGATGTCCGTGTCGGTGAGGTGCGTGCTGTGGACGCCGGTGGTGCGCGGGCCGAGCACCCCGTGGTCGGCCAGCAGCTGGGTCGGCGTACGCCCGTGCGCGGCCAGGCAGGCGTCGTTCTCGGCGGTCTGCTCCGAGAGGTGGACGTGCAGGGGCGCCCGGCGCTCCTCGGCCCAGCCGGCCACGGTGGCCAGTTCGGCGGCCGGCACGGCGCGGACCGAGTGGACGGCCGCACCGATCAGGGCGTGCTCACGGGGCTTCAGCGCGCTCGCGCGCTCGGCCCAGGCCTCGGCGGTGCCGTCGGAGAAGCGCAGCTGGTGGCTGTTGGGCGCCTCGCCGAAGCCGGAGGACAGGTACGCCGTGTCCAGGAGGGTGATCCGGATGCCGGCCGCGGCGGCGGCCTCGATCAGGGCCTCGCCCATGGCGTTCGGGTCGGCGTACGCGGCGCCGCCGGGCGCGTGGTGGACGTAGTGGAACTCGCCGACGTTGGTGATGCCGGCCAGTGCCATCTCGGCGTAGACGGCGCGGGCGAGCGCGAAGTAGCTCTCGGGGGTGAGGTTCTGGGCGACCTTGTACATCAGGTCGCGCCAGGTCCAGAAGGTGCCCGAGCCGACCTGGACGGTGCCCCGCAGGGCCCGGTGGAAGGCGTGGCTGTGCGCGTTGGCCAGGCCCGGGATCGTCAGGCCGCGCAGCACCTCCGCGCCGGGCGGCGGGCCGCTCACACCGGTGCGCAGGGCACCGATGCGGCCCTGGGGGTCGACCTCCAGGGCGACGCCCGGCTCGACGTGGGTGCCGAGCCAGGCGTGCTCCAGCCAGTACGTCGTCAGCGACATGCCAGGCCTTCCAGTACGTCGGCGAGGGCGAGGACGCCTGCCACGCAGTCGTCCTCGGCGGCGAACTCCCGCGGGGAGTGGGAGACGCCGGTCGGGTTCCGTACGAACAGCATCGCGGTCGGGACGGCGGCGGAGAGGATCCCGGCGTCGTGTCCCGCCCCGGTCCCGAGAACGGGGACCGAACCGCCCAGGATCCGGTTCATCTCGTCGCGCAGGGCGTGCTCGAACTCGACGACCGGAGTGAAGGACTCCCGGACGATGCCGAGGTCGATGCCGTCCTGGTCGGCGCGCTCGCGGGCGGCCTTCTCGATGGCGGTGACGACCGTGTCGAGGGTGGCCTGGTCGGCGGCCCGGGAGTCGAGCCAGCCGCGCACCAGCGACGGGATGGCGTTGACCCCGTTGGGCTCGACCGAGATCTTCCCGAAGGTGGCCACGGCCCCGGCGAGGGCCGCTTCGGTGCGCGCCGCCAGCACGGTCGCCGCGTAGGTGAGCATCGGGTCGCGGCGGTCGACCAGCCGGGTGGTGCCGGCGTGGTTGGCCTCGCCGCGGAAGTCGAACCGCCAGCGGCCGTGCGGCCAGATCGCGGAGGCGATGCCGATCCGGTCCCCGGACAGGTCCAGGGCCCGGCCCTGCTCCACGTGCAGTTCGACGAAGGCGCCGATGCGGCCGAGGCGTTCGGGGTCGGCCCCGATGGCCTCGGGGTCGTATCCGGCGGCCTCCATGGCCCGCGGCAGGCTGACGCCGTCGGCGTCGCGCAGCTCGTACGCCTTCTCCTTGGTCAGCTGCCCGGCGGCGAGCCGGGAGCCGACGCAGGCGAGCCCGAAGCGGGCGCCTTCCTCGTCACCGAAGTTGGTGATGGCCAGGGGCCTGGAGAACTCCGCGCCCCTCCTGCGGAGTTCGTCCAGGGCTGCGAAGGAGGAGACCACCCCGAGGGGGCCGTCGAAGGCCCCGCCGTCCGGGACGGAGTCCAGGTGGGAGCCGGTGACCACGGCGTCCCCCGCGAGGGGGTCGCCGAGCCAGGCCCACTGGTTGCCGTTGCGGTCGGTCTCGTACGTGAGCCCGCGCGCCTCGGCCTGCTCCTGGAACCAGGTCCGGCAGTCGGCGTCGGCCCCGGTCCAGGCGTGGCGGCGGTAGCCGCCGGTCTCGGCGTTCCTGCCGATGGGCGCGAGCTCGGCCCACATGCCGTGGAACGATGCGGCCTCGCTCACGCGTCGTCGCCCTCACGCATGGGGACGCGGACGCCGCGCTCGTCGGCCACCGACTCGGCGATGTCGTAGCCGGCGTCGACGTGGCGGATGACGCCCATGCCCGGGTCGTTGGTGAGGACGCGGCGGATCTTCTCGCCGGCGAGCGGGGTGCCGTCGGCGACGGTGACCTGGCCGGCGTGGATCGAGCGGCCCATGCCGACGCCGCCGCCGTGGTGGATGGAGACCCAGGAGGCGCCGGAGGCGACGTTGACCATGGCGTTGAGCAGCGGCCAGTCGGCGATCGCGTCGGAGCCGTCGAGCATGGCCTCGGTCTCGCGGTACGGGGAGGCCACCGAGCCGCAGTCGAGGTGGTCACGGCCGATGACCAGCGGTGCGGCGAGGGTGCCGTCGGCCACCATCTCGTTGAAGCGCTCGCCGGCCTTGTCGCGCTCGCCGTAGCCGAGCCAGCAGATGCGCGCGGGCAGGCCCTGGAAGTGGACGCGCTCGCCCGCCATCTTGATCCAGCGGTGCAGGGACTCGTTCTCGGGGAAGAGCTCCAGCATCGCCTTGTCGGTCTTGTGGATGTCCGAGGCCTCGCCGGAGAGCGCCGCCCAGCGGAAGGGGCCCTTGCCCTCGCAGAACAGCGGGCGGATGTAGGCGGGGACGAAGCCGGGGAAGGCGAAGGCGCGGTCGTAGCCGGCCAGCTGGGCCTCGCCGCGGATGGAGTTGCCGTAGTCGAAGACCTCGGCGCCGGCGTCCATGAAGCCGACCATGGCCTCGACGTGCTTGGCCATCGACTCGCGGGCGCGGGTGGTGAAGCCGGCCGGATCCTTGGCCGCGTAGGAGGCCATGTCGTCGAAGTCGACGCCGACGGGCAGGTACGCGAGCGGGTCGTGGGCCGAGGTCTGGTCGGTCACGATGTCGATGGGCGCGCCTTCGGCGAGCATCTGCGGGAGCAGTTCGGCGGCGTTGCCGAGCAGGCCGATGGAGAGCGGCTTGCGGGCGTCGCGGGCCTCTACGGCCAGCTGGAGGGCGTGGCGCAGGTTGTCGGCCTTGACGTCCAGGTAGCGGTGCTCGATGCGGCGGTCGATGGCGCGCGGGTCGACGTCGATGCAGATCGCGACGCCGTCGTTCATCGTCACGGCCAGCGGCTGGGCGCCGCCCATGCCGCCGAGGCCGGCGGTGAGGGTGATGGTGCCGGCGAGGGTTCCGTTGAACTTCTTCGCCGCGACGGCCGCGAAGGTCTCGTAGGTGCCCTGGAGGATGCCCTGCGTGCCGATGTAGATCCAGGACCCGGCGGTCATCTGGCCGTACATGGTCAGGCCCAGGTGCTCCAGGCGGCGGAACTCCTCCCAGTTGGCCCAGTCGCCGACGAGGTTGGAGTTGGCGAGCAGGACGCGCGGCGCCCACTCGTGCGTCTGCATCACGCCGACCGGGCGGCCGGACTGGACGAGCATCGTCTCGTCCTGCTTGAGCGTCTGCAGGGTGCGGACCATGGCGTCGTACGAGCGCCAGTCGCGGGCGGCCTTGCCGGTGCCGCCGTAGACGACCAGCTTGTCGGGGTGCTCGGCGACCTCGGGGTCGAGGTTGTTCTGGAGCATCCGCAGCGCGGCCTCCTGCTGCCATCCCAGGGTGCTGAGGTCGGTGCCTCGCGCGGCACGTACGGGGCGGGGTCCTGACATGGCGGTGCCTCCTCCGATGTTGGTCAATCTATTCACATCCTCCCGTCCTGAATAGATTCAGTCAACAGCTGCGGGCATCGGCGTCGAATGATGGGATGGCCGATATGGCTGCACAGACGCACGAGAGCGCGAGCGCGACCGCCCGCCGGGACCTGGCCGTACGGGCCGCCGTCGAGCAGGGCCTCGTGGGCGGGGACGACAGCGCGCACCCCCTGACCTGCCTGCTGGACGTCGCCGGGATCCGCGCCTCCGCCGCCGCCCTGACCAGCGCCTTCGCCACCGCGGCGGCGCCCGGGACCCCGATCCTGCACGCCTTCGCCGTCAAGGCCGCCCCCCTCGTACCGGTCCTGCGACTGCTCGCCGACGCCGGCCTCGGCTGCGAGGTGGCGAGCCCCGGCGAGCTGGCGCTGGCCCGGGCTGCGGGGGTGCCGGCGGCCCGGATCGTCCTGGACTCCCCCGCCAAGACGGTGGCCGAGCTGCGCGAGGCGCTGGCCCTGGGCATCGCCCTGAACGCCGATAACCCACAGGAGCTGGCCCGCCTCGACGCGCTCGTCGGTGCGGCGGCCGCGCCCCCTGCGGCCCCGATCGGCCTGCGGGTCAACCCGCAGACCGGCGCCGGGGCCATCGACGCCCTGTCCACGGCGACCTCGACCTCGAAGTTCGGGATCGCCCTGCGCGACCCCGGCGCGCGCGAGCGGCTCGTACGGGCCTACCTGGACCGGCCGTGGCTCACCCGCCTGCACGTCCACTCGGGCTCCCAGGGCGTTCCCCTGGCCCTGATCGCCGAGGGCGTACGGGACCTGCACGCGCTGGCCGAGGAGATCAACGCGGCGGCCGGGCGGCGCCAGGTCGACACCCTCGACATCGGCGGCGGCCTGCCGGTGAACTTCGCCTCGGACGAGGAGACCCCCACCCACGCGCAGTACGTGGCCGCCCTGCGCGAGGCGGTGCCCGCCCTCTTCGACGGTTCCTACGGCCTGGTCACCGAGTTCGGCCGGTCCCTGCTGGCCAAGCACGGCCTGGTGCTGGCGCGCGTCGAGTACACCAAGACCAGCGGCTCCCGGCCGATCGCGCTCACCCACGCCGGGGTCCAGCTGGCGACCCGCACCGCGTACGCCCCGGCGGCCTGGCCGGTACGGATCCTGCCGTACGACGCGAAGGGCGTCCCGAGGACCGGCGACCCGGTGGCCCAGGACATCGCGGGCCCGGCCTGCTTCGCGGGGGACCTGCTGGCCACCGCGCGCGAGCTGCCGCGGCTCGCCCCCGGCGACCTGATCGGCGTCCCGGACACCGGCGCGTACTTCTTCACGGCCCACTACGGCTACAACAGCCTGCCCCGCCCGGCGGTCCACGGCTTCACGGTCGCGCCGACCGGCGAGGTCCGCTTCCACCTCGTCCGCCCGGAGCAGGACGTGCCGTCGATCGTCACGGAGGCGGGCGGAGCCCTCCGCGACGCCCTGCTCTAGCCCCGCCGGGCGGGCCCGGGGCGCGGGGCGGGCCCGGGGCGCGGGGCGGGCCCGGGGCTACTCCACGAACAGGCCCCGCGCAGCGGCCCGCGCGTCGAAGGCCTCCAGCCGCGCCTGCGCGTCCGGCAGCGCGTCCGCCATCGACTCCAGCAGCACCCGCCCCAGCAGCATCGGCGCACACGCCGTGTCGAAGGCCAGGCCGGTGCCGACCTGCGCGGGGATCAGCAGGTCCGAGTGGCGGGCCACGGGGGCGAAGGCCGAGTCCGCGACCGTGACCACGGTCAGACCGGCCGCCCGCGAACGCTCCAGCGTCTCCACGACCTCCCGCGGGTGCCGGGGCAGCGCGAAGCACAGCAGGGCCGTGGCGCCCTCGTAGCGCGCCGCGTCGATGCGGTCCTCCAGCATCGTGCCGCCCTCGTCGAGGAGGCGTACGTCCCGGTGGACCTTCGAGGCGAAGTACGCGAACCCGCGCGCCTGCGACGAGGCCGCCCGCAGCCCGAGCACCAGCAGCGGCGTCGAGGCGGCGAGCAGCCGCCCGGCCTCCTGGACCGGCGCGGGATCCGCGAGCATGGCCGCCAGCTGCCGCAGGTTCTCGATCTCGCCGAGGACGGCCTGCTGGTACTCGTTGTACGAGTCCTCGTGCGCGGCCTCGGGCCGCTCCGCGGGGGCCACCTCGCGCAGGTGGCGGCGCAGCGCCGGATAGCCGTCGAAGCCGAGCGCCACGGCGAACCGGGTCACCGAGGGCTGGCTCACCCCGGCCAGTTCGGCCAGCTCGACGCTCGACAGGAAGGGCACCTCCGCCGCCCCGCGCACCATGCAGTGCGCGATCCGCCGCTGGGTCGGCGTCAGCCGGTGCCCCTCGAACAGCTTCTGCAGCCGCGCGGCCGGGCTGTCACTCATCCCGTCCCCTCCGTCCCGGTGAGTTATTCAGTCACGGAGCACTCTGCATGCGGTTATGCAGCGGGGCAAGCCGTGCCCGCGATGCGGATACGGGGGACAGCCCCAGTGCCGGGGCCTGCGGGGGTTCCTACGGTGGGGGCATGGATGCCCACGCCCAAGAGCTGAAGAAGGAATTCGACGCGACGATGGACGCCCGGCGCGAGCTGGGCCCGGAGTACGAGGCCGCGCTGGTGGACTCGTTCGTCGAGAAGGTCGACACCCAGGTCCGGCGCCGGCTCGCGGAGGAACGCCTGGCCGCGGCCCGCGGCGACGGCCGGTCGCCGTCCGCCGCCCCGGGGGACGGGAACTTCGGCGAACGCTTCGGCTTCGCGATCATCACGCTGGTGCTGGCGGTCCCGCTGTCGGCCATCGCCGCCGCGCAGGCGCGGCTGCCGGGGCTGATCGTGGCCTGGGCGGGCATCGTGGGCGTGAACTTCATCCACGCCGCTCGCCTCCGACGGGGTACGCAGGCTCCCCGGGAGTAAGGCCCGTACGCCGGTGCGGCGCCGCTGCGGGGGCTCCGCCTCCGAACAGCCGCGCCTCGAAGCGCCGGCGGGGCCGGGGTGGAAAAGGATTGCGCGGGGACCGCCGCACCCTCGGTCGCCCGAGGGGCGGGACGACGGCGGTCCCCGCGAAGGACACGGCCGGGTCAGGGCCGTCCGCGTCCGTGGCGTACGCGAGGTCCGGGAGCCGCTCCGGAGGTCCGCACACGCCGTTCCGTGGTGCCGGCCGGGTTCCGGTCTCCCGAGCTTCCCTGCCGACAACCACCACTGTGCCCCAGCCGTGTTAAGCGGGTGCTGCCGTCACATGTCGGGCCCGTACCGTTTGCGCGACGGCCGCGCCACGGGCCGTGCCGGACGTCCGGGGGCGGAGGCGGGCCGTGGGCCCGCGCCCCGTCCCCCGAGCGGCCCGCAGGCTACTTCGCGGCCTTGGCCAGGAAGGCCAGCAGGTCCTGGCGGCTCACCACACCGGTGGGCTTGCCCTCGACCAGCACGATCGCCGCGTCCGCCTCGCCGAGCACCGACATCAGCTCGGACACCGGCTCGCCGGAGCCGACCTGCGGCAGCGGGGAGCTCATGTGCTTCTCCAGCGGGTCGGTCAGCGAGGCCCGCTGGGCGAACAGCGCGGCGAGGAGCTCCTTCTCGACCACGGAGCCGATGACCTCGGCAGCCATCACGTCGGGGTGGCCGGCGCCCGGCTTGACGATCGGCATCTGCGAGACGCCGTACTCGCGCAGGACCTCGATGGCCTCGCCGACGGTCTCCTCGGGGTGCATGTGGACGAGGGAGGGGATGCCGCCCTCCTTGTCGCTCAGCACGTCACCGATGCGCGCGGCGGGACCGGCCTCCTCCAGGAAGCCGTGGCCCGCCATCCACTCGTCGCTGAAGATCTTGCTGAGGTAGCCGCGGCCGCTGTCCGGCAGCAGGACGACGACGACGTCGTCCGGGCCGAGGCCCTCTGCGGCCTTCAGCGCGGCCACGACGGCCATGCCGCAGGAGCCGCCGACGAGGAGGCCCTCCTCCTTGGCGAGGCGGCGGGTCATCTGGAAGGAGTCCTTGTCGGACACCGCGATGATCTCGTCGGTGACGTTCGGGTCGTAGGCGGTCGGCCAGAAGTCCTCGCCGACGCCCTCGACGAGGTACGGGCGGCCGGAGCCGCCGGAGTAGACCGAGCCCTCGGGGTCGGCGCCGATGACCTTGACCTTCCCGCCGCTGACCTCCTTGAGGTAGTTGCCGGTACCGGAAATCGTGCCGCCCGTGCCGACGCCGGCGACGAAGTGGGTGATCTTCCCGTCCGTCTGCTCCCACAGCTCGGGACCGGTGGTCTCGTAGTGCGAACGGGGGTTGTTCGGGTTGCTGTACTGGTCGGGCTTCCAGGCACCGGGCTCGCGCGCGAGGCGGTCGGACACGTTGTAGTACGAGTCCGGGTGCTCGGGGTCGACGGCGGTCGGGCAGACCACGACCTCCGCACCGTACGCGCGCATCACGTTGATCTTGTCCATGGACACCTTGTCAGGACAGACGAAGATGCACTTGTAGCCCTTCTGCTGGGCCACGATGGCGAGTCCTACACCCGTGTTGCCGCTGGTCGGCTCCACGATGGTGCCTCCGGGCTTGAGGGCTCCGCTCTGCTCGGCGGCCTCGATCATCCGTACGGCGATCCGGTCCTTCACGGATCCACCGGGATTGAAGTATTCGACCTTCGCAAGGACGGTGGCCTGCAGGCCGTCGGTCACACGGTTGAGCTTCACCAGCGGGGTGTTGCCGACGAGGCTGATCATCGAGTCGTGGAATTGCACCATGTTCTCCAAGGAGGGGACTCCACGGGTTCTCCGGGAGGTCCGGCCAGAGTATGCCGAAAGGGATTGGCCGACCGTCCGTACGGGGCAGGTAGGGGTCAATGAGGACCGAGGAGGTGGCCTGAAGGATGTCCAGGGCGAGAACAGCCCGCCGGATCGCGGCGGGGGCAGCGTACGGTGGAGGCGGCCTCGGGCTGGTCGGGGCCGCCGCGGTCGGGCTGGTGGTGGCCGAGATGCAGTTCGCCAAGCGGACGGTCGGATCCGGCCTGCCGGACCCGCCGCGCGCCGACGGGCTGTACGGGAGCGAGTTCGGCGGGCCGGAGCAGAGCCCGGGCCCCCTGCGCCTGGGCATGCTGGGTGACTCCACGGCCGCCGGGCTGGGCGTACGGCGGGCCCGGCAGACGCCGGCGGCCCTGCTGGCCTCCGGGCTGGCGGCGGTGGCGGAGCGGCCGGTGGAGCTGCGCAACGTAGCCCTGTCGGGGGCCATGTCGGACGACCTGGACCGCCAGGTGGGCCTGCTGCTGGACGGCGCCCCGCCGCCCCCGGACGTCTGCGTGATCATGATCGGCGCGAACGACGTGACCCGCCGGATGCCGCCGACGCAGTCGGTGCGGCTGCTGACCTCGGCCGTGCGCAGGCTGCGCATGGCCGGTTCCGAGGTCGTCGTGGGCACCTGCCCCGACCTGGGCACGATCGAGCCGGTGTACCAGCCGCTGCGCTGGCTGGCCCGCCGGGTCTCGCGCCAGCTGGCCGCCGCGCAGACCATAGGGGTGGTCGCCCTGGGCGCCCGTACGGTCTCCATGGGGGACCTGCTGGGCCCGGAGTTCGCCGCGAACCCGCGCGAGATGTTCGGCCCGGACTCCTACCACCCGTCGGCCGAGGGGTACGCGACCGCCGCCATGGCCGTGCTGCCGACGCTGTGCGCGGCGCTGGGCCTGTGGCCGGAGTCGGACCGGCTGGACGTGTCCCGGGACGAGGACATGCTGCCGGTGGCGAAGGCCGCGTCGGCCGCCGCAGGCCAGGCGGGTACGGAGGTCACGGCGGTCCGCGGCCCCTGGGTGCTGCTCAAGCACCGCCGCAGGCGGCGGGTGCCGGCCACGGACCCGGCGCAGCCCGTGGTGCCGTAGACCCCGCCCGGGTGATCCGCACGGGCCCACGGGCCGGGCAGGGCCCCTGCGCGCCGTCGCGGTGCGCGCGTACCGTCGAAGGCCGCGGGCGAGTGCGTCCCGTGTCACACGCCCCGGCCGGTGACCTGGACCGTACGGGGCGGTAACTTCGCTTGCGGTCCCGCTCAGAGCCGCAACACACCCTTGGAGTCCCGATGCCCGAAGCCGTCATCGTTTCCACCGCCCGCTCCCCCATCGGGCGCGCCTTCAAGGGGTCCCTCAAGGACGTGCGGCCGGACGACCTGACCGCGACGATCATCCAGGCCGCCCTGGCCAAGGTCCCCGGGCTGGACCCGCGCGAGATCGACGACCTGATGCTGGGCTGCGGCCTGCCGGGCGGCGAGCAGGGCAACAACCTGGCGCGCATCGTGGCCGTGCAGATGGGCATGGACTTCCTGCCCGGCACCACCATCACCCGGTACTGCTCCTCCTCGCTGCAGACCTCGCGGATGGCGCTGCACGCCATCAAGGCGGGCGAGGGCGACGTCTTCATCTCGGCGGGCGTCGAGATGGTGTCGCGGTTCGCCAAGGGCAACTCGGACTCCTGGCCCGACACCCACAACCCGCTCTTCGCCGAGGCCGAGGCCCGTACGGCGGCCGTCGCCGAGTCGACCGGCTCCGAGTGGCACGACCCGCGCGAGGACGGCCTGGTCCCGGACGCGTACATCGCGATGGGCCAGACCGCCGAGAACCTGGCCCGCATCAAGGGCGTGACCCGCCAGGACATGGACGAGTTCGGCGTCCGCTCGCAGAACCTCGCGGAAGAGGCCATCAAGAACGGCTTCTGGGCCCGCGAGATCACCCCGGTCACCACCCCGGACGGCACGGTCGTCTCCGGGGACGACGGCCCGCGCGCCGGCGTGACCCTGGAGGGCGTGCAGGGCCTCAAGCCCGTCTTCCGCCCCGACGGCCTGGTCACGGCCGCGAACTGCTGCCCGCTGAACGACGGCGCCGCGGCGCTGGTCATCATGAGCGACACCAAGGCCCGCGAGCTGGGCCTGACCCCGCTGGCCCGGATCGTCTCCACCGGTGTCACCGGCCTCTCCCCCGAGATCATGGGCCTGGGCCCGGTCGAGGCGTCGAAGCAGGCCCTGAAGCGGGCCGGGCTGACCGTCGGCGACATCGACCTCTTCGAGATCAACGAGGCCTTCGCGGCCCAGGTCATCCCGTCGTACCGCGACCTGGAGATCCCGCTGGAGAAGCTGAACGTCAACGGTGGCGCCATCGCCGTCGGTCACCCCTTCGGGATGACCGGCGCGCGCATCACCGGCACCCTGATCAACAGCCTGCAGTTCCACGACAAGCAGTTCGGTCTCGAGACCATGTGCGTCGGTGGTGGCCAGGGCATGGCCATGGTCATCGAGCGCCTGAGCTGAGCCGTAGCGGAGGGTAGGGGTCGCCCCGAGGTACGAGGGACGGCACCTGCCCGCAGCGGTGGCGAAGATCAGCGCGACCGCAGGAACGAGCGCCTGAGCTGATTGGATCAAGATTTACCCCAGACGCCGCAAGGGATCCGGCCGGATCCCTTGCGGCGTCTCGGCACCCGGTCCAACCCCCTCGCGGCCGACCTGTGACCAAATTTCCCCCAGGATGTGACCTATCTCCTGGGGGATCGGTGTTTACGCAGGTCACGGCAGGTACAGATGCTGCCTGTGTGACGAAAGCCCTGTCCATTTCGTGACGTAATGCACTGCACGCCATTCCCAGGTCGGGACACTCTGATGTAGGAAGTCGGGGGATCGAATCACCTCAGGAGTTAGTCAGTGAGCGCCATGTCTCTTGCCCTGTTGCTGACCACGGCCGCTGCCACGGCCGTGGGCGCTGCTGCGCTGCACGCCGTCCACGGTCTGCGCAAGCAGGTCACCGCCCTGCGTACCGAGCTGGCGGTGCCGGCCCACGTCCGCGGTACGACCGTCCCGCACGCCCGCAGCGCCGTGGAGTCCCCCGCCGCGGAGATACGAGCCGCCGTGGCCGAAGCCCTCGCCGAGGAGCGCGAGCGCGAGCTGGCCGAGGCGCGGGCCTTCTGGGCCGCGCAGGAGGCCCGCGACGCCGCCGACGCCCCCTCGCTGCTGGGCGGCCTGTCCGGCCTCGGCGAGGACAGCCCGGTCTTCCTGCCCCGGCAGGCCGACCTGGTGGGGCTGGAGCCCGTCGTCGGCGAGGACGTCCTCGACGAGCTTCCCGGGTACCCCGAGGATTCGGCCGAGCTGGCCGCCGCGCGCCGGCGCCACCCCTCGCACCCCGACTTCGTCCCCGTCCAGGCCTCGCACCCCGGCGCCGACCACGAGCGCACCGTGAACCGCCTGGAGGAGCTCGCGGAGGCCCGTACGGCCCTCGCGGACGTCCGCCCGGGCCCGCTGGGCACGCTCGACGTGTACGTCTTCACCGACGGCACGACGCTCTGCATGACCCCCGGCCACCGGGAGACCGCGGAGCGCCTCGCCGAGGCGCTGCGTTCGGGCACCGCGCCGGTCCTGCTGGGCGGCTCGGGCATTTCCGGCGCCTACGCGCTGACGTTCTCCTGCGGCGACGCCGAGGACCCCGACAGCAACGTCTACATCCTCGCGGACCGCGTCATCGCATCGCTCTGATCTCCGCCTGCTCCACCAGCCGCACGGCCTCGTCCAGCAACTCGGACGGGGCCTTCGCGCCGTCCGGGGCCGATGCCGCGGCGCGCAGCGCCTCGGCGAGGTCCAGCCCGGTCACCGCCACCTGGTCGCCGACCACGAAGATGCCGGCGTCCGGGACCTCTTTGAGCGCCTGCCCGGGGCTCTCGATCCGCTGGGCCCGTAGGGAGAGTTCGCGGGCCAGCTCCAGCGCCGCGGCGGCGGTGCCCTGCTGCAGGCGGCTCTGCGGCGCGGCCCGCAGCCGGTCGGCGAAGCGTTCCAGGACGGCGGTCAGGGGCGAGGTATCAAGCACGCGGCCGACCCTACGCGCCGCCCGTGCACCATTGCCAACGGGCGAACTCTCCGGCACGGTGGCGTGAAGAGAACAGCACGGCGATACCTCCGGAGGCGCCCATGTCCGTAGAGTTCTCCGAACACACCCACCGCAACATGATCGACAGAATCCCCCAGACCACCGGTCGTGAACTCTCCGACTGGCTCCGCACCGTGGACGACGGCCCCTCACTCGTCCGGTTCGAGGAGAAGGTCAGCTGGCTGCGCGGCGCGCACGAACTGTCGTACGGCCAGGCCAAGGCGATCATCCACGAGTACGACCTGCGCAGAGCCGCACGCCGGTTCGGCTGACCCCTCCCCCCGATTCCCCGACCCCGTGCCCGCACCCCGGGATGCGGGAAGGCCCCGCGAGCGGTGCGCTCGCGGGGCCTTCCCCATGCCGTGCGCGGGCCGATCGGCCGGCCCGCGGGTCCTGCTAGTCGTCGCCCGAGAGGATCGAGAAGATGCGCAGCATCTCCACGTAGATCCAGACCAGGGTCATGGTGAGGGCGAAGGCCCCCAGCCAGGCCTCCTCGCGCGGGGCACCGTAGGCGATGCCGTCCTCGACCTGCTTGAAGTCGAGGGCGAGGAAGCAGGCGCCGAGGATGACGCCGATGGCGCCGAACAGGAGGCCGAGGCCGCCGCTGCGGAAGCCGAGGCCGTCACCGCCGCCGAAGATCGCGAACAGCGAGTTCACGAGCATGAGCAGGATGAAGCCCAGCGTCGCCGCCATCACGAAGCCGTAGAAGCGGCGGGTGACGCGGATCCAGCGCATCTTGTACGCGAAGAGCACGGCGGCGAAGACGCACATCGTGCCCATCACGGCCTGCATGACCACGCCGGGGCCGATGTAGGTGCTGACGGCCGCGCTGAGGACGCCGAGGAAGACACCCTCGAAGGCCGCGTAGGCGAGGATCAGGCCCGGGACGGGCTTGCTCTTGAACGACTGGATGATCACCAGGACGAAGGCGATGAGGCCCGCGCCGATGGCGATGCCGTACGACATGCCGAGGTTGTCCGGGTCGACCGGCAGCAGCGCCCAGGAGAGGGCGGCCGTCACGATGAGCGTGCCGAGCGTCATGGCCGTACGGCTCACGACGTCGTCGATGGTCATCACGTTGGCGCGGGCGGGGGCCTGCGGCATGCCCGTGGCCGGGTCGGTCGCGTACGGGTTCGTCGCGTACGGGTTGGTCCCGGCCTGCTGCGGCTGCGCGTCAAAGCCCGCGTAGCCACCGTTGTCGCGGCTGAACCCCCGTCGCGAGAAGACCGGGTTACTGCTCCTCATCTCACTCCTCCGTGGCCACCGAGCGCGGCCTTGCAACAAGAGTAATGCGCTCGCAAAGAAAGCACCCTACTGCTGGAGGAGGATCTTAGGAGAAGGCACGGCGAAGCGCTGGAGATAAATGAGGGGACTCCGCAGAGCTGCGGAGTGCCCGGAGCCGGACTTGAACCGGCACGGCCCGAAGGCCAGCGAGGTTTAAGCTCGCCGTGTCTGCATTCCACCATCCGGGCAAGGCGTGGCGGCCCCCGTAAAAAAGCCTTGAACGCTGAGCCGAGCCTATCCGGAACGATCGGCCCGCCGATCGGCCGTCTATCCGATGTTGTCTGATTTTATTGGCGCTTGAGGGTCCGTCAGACCCGAGAATGCGCGGTGGGCCCGTTCTGGACGCCGATCACCGCCTGTACGGGAATGACGGGATTTCGATGGCCCGCGCCACCTCGCGCCACCCGCCACGCCACCCTGGGCCACCGCCCGCCGATCAGGCCCTCTGTCATACCAGAGGAGGAGGCGCACCGGCCCGCCGTCAGACTCCAGTGGGCCGCGGAACAGGCACGGCGGCTGATCCGCGACGGGCATGCACACGGCGAGGATGGAAACGTCCCCGCACCGCAGACCGAGGAGCCGTCCCGTGACCACCATGAACTACGCCCCGCACACCGCCCAGGCCGTGGCCGCCCGTGCCACCGGCCTCTCCAAGGTGTACGGCCAGGGCGAGACCCAGGTGGTCGCGCTCAACAACGTCACCGTGGACTTCACGCAGGGCCAGTTCACCGCGATCATGGGCCCCTCGGGCTCCGGCAAGTCCACCCTGATGCACTGCGTCGCCGGTCTGGACACTTTCTCCGCGGGTTCCGTCCGCATCGGTGACACCGAGCTGGGCAGCCTCAAGGACAAGCAGCTCACCCAGCTCCGCCGGGACAAGATCGGCTTCATCTTCCAGGCCTTCAACCTGCTGCCGACCCTGACGGCCCTGGAGAACATCACGCTCCCCATGGACATCGCCGGCCGCAAGCCCGACAAGCAGTGGCTGGACGCCGTGATCAGCATGGTCGGCCTCTCCGGCCGCCTCTCCCACCGCCCCACCCAGCTCTCCGGCGGTCAGCAGCAGCGCGTGGCCGTGGCCCGCGCCCTGGCCTCCCGGCCCGAGATCATCTTCGGTGACGAGCCCACCGGAAACCTGGACTCGCGCTCCGGCGCCGAGGTCCTCGGCTTCCTGCGCAACTCGGTGCGCGAGCTCGGCCAGACCGTGGTGATGGTCACCCACGACCCGGTCGCCGCCTCCTACGCGGACCGCGTCATCTTCCTCGCCGACGGCGAGATCGTCCACGAGATGCTCGACCCCACCGCCGACAGCGTGCTCGACCGCATGAAGGCCTTCGACGCCAAGGGCCGTACGAGCTGACCCGGGCCGCCTCCGCAGCCGCAGCCCTCCTCCAGACTTCCAGCCCCAGGACTCGAAACCCATGTTCCGTACAGCCCTGCGCAACGTCCTCGCGCACAAGGCCCGACTGCTGATGACGGTGCTCGCCGTCACCCTCGGCGTCGCCTTCGTCTCCGGCACCCTCGTCTTCACCGACACCCTCAAGAAGTCCCTCTCCGGACAGTCCGCCAAGGACTACGCGGGCGTGGCCGTCTCCGTCAGCTCCTACGGCCAGGGCCGCAACGAGCAGGGCGAGAGGGAGGGCGAGCCCGGCCTGAGCCAGGCCACCCTCGACAAGGTCCGGGCGCTCCCGGGCGTCGCGTCCGTCTCCGGACGGGTCACGGGCTTCGCCGGCGTCGGCGACGAGAACGGCAAGCTGATCGGCTCCGGCTGGTCCAACCAGGGTGCCAACTACACGCCCGTCAAGGACGGCAAGGACCCGCGCTACACCTTCGTCCAGGGTGCGGGCCCCGCCAAGGCCGACGAGATCGCCCTCGACCGGGCGACCGCGGACGCGGGCAAGTACAAGGTCGGCGACAAGGTCCGCGTCGCCACCAACGGCCCGGTCAAGGAGTACTCCCTCGCCGGTGTCTTCACCACCGAGGACGGCGCCGTCCAGGCCGGCGGCAGCCTGGTGCTCTTCGAGACCAAGGTCGCCCAGGAGCTCTACCTCAAGCCCGGCTACTTCCAGGAGATGTCGGTCGGGGCCAAGGACGGCACCTCCGCCGACACCCTGCTCGCCGACATCAAGCCGCTCGTCGACAGCAAGCACACCACGGCGAAGACGGGCGCCGAGCTGGCGAAGAAGCAGGCCAAGGACATCGAGGAGGGCCTCGGCCAGATGGGCACCATGCTGCTCGTCTTCGCCGGCATCTCGCTCTTCGTCGGCATCTTCCTGATCTACAACACCTTCACCATGCTGGTCACCCAGCGCACCAAGGAGCTGGCCCTGCTGCGCGCCGTCGGCGCCAACCGCGGTCAGGTCATGCGCTCGGTGCTCGCCGAGGCCCTGGTCGTCGGCGCCGTGTCCGCCGTCGTCGGCCTGATCGGCGGCATCGGCCTGGCGGTCGGCATGCGCTCCGTGCTCGGCTCCTTCGGCGCCAAGCTCCCGGGCGGCGACCTCGTCATCGCCCCGGGCACGATCATCGCGGCCCTGGTCATCGGCATCCTGGTCACCACGGTCGCGGCGGTGCTGCCCGCCTGGCGCACCGGCCGGATCGCCCCGGTCGCCGCCATGGGCAGTGCCCACCTGCCGGCCACCTCGAAGTCGCTGGTCGTGCGCAACGTCATCGGCTCGATCATCAGCGTCCTGGGCATCGGCCTGGTCGTGCTCGGCGTGTCCACGGGCGGCGACAACGGCCGCATGACCATCGGCGCCGGCGCGTTCTTCATGCTCATCGGCATGATCGTGCTGCTGCCGCTGCTCTCCAAGCCGGTCATCGGCGCCGTCCGCCCGCTGCTGCAGAAGGTCTTCGGGGTCCCCGGCAAGCTGGCCTCCCAGAACGCCGTCCGCAACCCGCGCCGCACCGCCGTCACCGCCGCCTCCCTGGCGATCGGCCTGACCCTGGTCACCACCCTGTCGGTGCTCGGCATCACCGTCGGCAAGGTCGTCGACCGGATGAGCACCGAGAAGCTCAAGGCCGACTACAAGGTCTCCATGGCCGGCGGCATCGGCTACCTCGACAAGTCGGTGACCGAGACCCTGGCCAAGACCCCCGGCATCAAGGCGGTCTCCCCGCAGACGGCCGGCTACTTCATGGTCGGCGACGACTTCCGGTCCGCCTCCGGCGTCAACCCGGCCGCCATCGGCCAGCTGCTGAACATCGAGACCGTCAGCGGCTCGGTGGACTCCCTCGGCAAGGGCGAGGTCCTGGTCGCCGAGAAGACCGCGAAGAAGGCCAACCTCGACACCGGCTCCACGATCAAGGTGAAGTACGAGGACGGCCAGGAGAGCACCCTCAAGATCGGCGCGGTCTACAAGGACATGGAGGGCCTGCTCTCCCCGTACGTCCTCGACGACAAGGTCCTCTCCCAGCACAGCGAGGAGAGCGCCGTCAGCGAGGTGTACGTCAACGTCGACGGCGGGGCGTCCAAGGCCGGCCAGCAGAAGGTCGTCGACGCGCTGGGCAAGAACCCGGCCATCAACGTCGCCACCCAGCAGGACATGCGCAACGAGATGGGCGGCATGATCAACACCATGCTGAACGTCATGTACGGCCTGCTCGGCATGGCGCTGATCATCTCGGTGCTCGGTGTGGTCAACACCCTGGCGATGTCCGTCTTCGAGCGGACCCAGGAGATCGGCATGCTGCGGGCGATCGGTCTCGACCGGGGCCGGGTCAAGAACATGATCCGTCTGGAGGCCGTGGTGATCTCGCTCTTCGGGGCCACCCTGGGCATCGCCATCGGCATCTTCCTCGCCTGGGCCGTCGGCACCACGATGGCGAAGGCCATGCCGAACTACGAACTGATCCTCCCGTGGGACCGGATCGGCATCTTCCTCCTGCTGGCCGCCGTGGTCGGTGTCCTGGCCGCCATGTGGCCGGCCCGCAGCGCCGCCCGCCTGAACATGCTGACCGCCATCAAGACGGAGTAGCAGCGGCGCAGGACCACGCGCAGGGCCCCGGGGCATCCGCCCCGGGGCCCTGCGCGTTCCCGCTGCCTGCTAGACCGTTTCTGCGTCCCAGGTGCGCAGCCGCAGCGGCAGCCGGGCGTCCCCGGCGGCCGTGGTGCGCACCGCCAACACCTGGTTGACGCCCAGTCGGCCCCGCTCGAAGCCCAGCGCGCAGGCCGCCATGTACAGCTGCCAAACCCGGGCCCGTCCGGGCGAGGTCAGCCGGACGGCCTCGCTCCAGTGCTCCTCCAGCCGGGCCACCCAGGCGCGCAGGGTCAGCCCGTAGTGCTCGCGCAGCGCCTCCACGTCGCGGACCTCGAAGCCGGCCCGTTCCAGTTCGCCCACGGTGGTGCCGAGCGGGGAGAGCTCGCCGTCGGGGAAGACGTAGGCGTCGATGAACTCGTCGATCCGGTACGCCTCCTCGTCCGGCTCCGGCCGGCGGGCGATCTGATGGTTCAGCAGCCGTCCGCCCGGGCGCAGCAGGGTGTGCAGGGTGCGGGCGTAGTCCCGGTAGCGGTCGGCGCCGACGTGTTCGGCCATCCCGATGGAGGAAATGGCCTCGTACGGTCCGTCCTTGACGTCCCGGTAGTCCTGGATCCGGATGTCCACCTGCTCGGTCAGTCCCTCGTCCGCGACCCGTTTGCGGGCGTATGCGGCCTGCTCGCGGGAGAGCGTGACCCCGGTGACCCGGACGCCGTACTCGCGGGCGGCGTGCAGTGCCATGGAGCCCCAGCCGCATCCGACGTCGAGCAGCCGCTCCCCGGGCCGCAGGGCGAGTTTGCGGCAGACCAGGTCGAGCTTGTCGCGCTGGGCCTCCTCCAAGGTGGAGCCGGGGCTCCAGTAGGCGCAGGAGTACACCATCGAGGGGCCGAGCACCCGCTCGTAGAAGTCGTTGCCGACGTCGTAGTGGTGGCTGACGGCCCGGCGGTCGCGGCTCTTGCTGTGCCGCTGCCCGCCCCGCCGGTACGCCGCCTCCTCGGCGGGGGGCGCGGGCGGCGGCAGGGGTCCGGCCAGGGCGATCAGCTCGCGTGCGGCGGCGCGCAGGGCCGGGTCGCGCCACCTCGCCCCCGGCAGGCCGGACAGTGCGGGCAGCCCGGCGCGGCGGGCGAGTCCCCCGAGGGCGGCGAGCGGCCCGGGCGCGCCCTGGGCCGTGGAGACCTCGGGGCCGACGGGCGGCACCTCCTGCCCCCGTTCCCACAGCAGGCCGGCCACCCGGTCCAGGAGGTCGAACAGATCGCCCTCGACCGTCAGTTCGCCCGCCACCCAGGCGCGGGCCAGCCCCAGCTCGCCGGGCCTCCACAGCATCCGCCGCACGGCGCGGCGGTCGTGGATGACGAGCACGGGGCCGTCGGGCGGGCCGGCCTCACTGCCGTCCCAGGCCCGGACGCGTACCGGCAGCGGGGCACCCAGGAGTCTTTCGGCAACTACGGCGAGCCGCGGCGCGGCGTCGGTCATGGCGCACCTCCACAAAAGCTCCGACCCCTCCGTCTACCCATCCCGGGCCCCGGGTACGCCGAAGGGGCCGCCCGCACCACGGATGGCGGGCGGCCCCTTCGGGGTCGTACAGGTCGTACAGGTGGAGCCGGTGGAGCAGTGGAGCTCAGGCAACGCCGGTGGAACCGGTCAGGAGGCCTTGGCCTTCGCGGCCGGGGCAGCGGCGGCGGACGGGGCCGGCGCCGGCTTGGCGGCCTCGTAGAACTCCTCGCGGGGGGTCTCCAGCGCACCGAGGGAGACGACCTCGCGCTTGAGGAACATGGCGAGGGTCCAGTCGGCGAAGACGCGGATCTTGCGGTTCCAGGTCGGCATGGCCATGCCGTGGTAGCCACGGTGCATGTACCAGGCCAGCCGGCCCTTGAGCTTGATCTTCGTCTTGCCCATCACGATCATCGCGACGCCCTTGTGGAGGCCGAGGCCCGCCACCGCACCCTTGTTGGAGTGCGAGTACTCGGCCTGCGGGAAGCCCCGCATGCCCGAGATGACGTTGTCGCCGAGGACCTTGGCCTGGCGCAGCGCGTGCTGGGCGTTCGGCGGGCACCAGGCGTTCTCGACGCCGGCCTTGCGGGCCGCGACGTCCGGAACCTGGGCGTTGTCGCCGGCGGTCCAGATGTAGTCCGTGCCCGTGACCTGGAGGGTCGGCTGGGCGTCCACGTGGCCGCGGGGGCCCAGCGGCAGGCCGTAGCGGGCCAGCACCGGGTTCGGCTTGACGCCGGCGGTCCAGACGATGGTGTTGGAGTCGACCTCGAGGCCGTTCTTCAGCACCACGTGGCCGTCCACGCAGGAGTCCATGGAGGTGTTGAGGTAGATCTCGATGCCGCGGGACTCGAGGTGCTCCTTGCCCCAGGTGCCGAGCTTGGGCCCGACCTCGGGAAGGATCTTGTCGGCCGCGTCGACCAGGATGAAGCGCATGTCCTCGCGCTTGATCGTGGAGTAGTACTTCGCGGCGTCGCGGGCCATGTCCTCGACCTCGCCGATGGTCTCCGCACCGGCGAAGCCGCCGCCGACGAAGACGAAGGTGAGGGCCTTGCGGCGGACGTTCTCGTCCGTCGTGGACTCGGCCTTGTCGAGCTGCTCGAGGACGTGGTTGCGCAGGCCGATGCCCTCTTCGACGCCCTTCATACCGATGCCCTGTTCGGCGAGGCCGGGGATCGGGAAGGTGCGGGAGACGGCGCCGAGCGCGATCACCAGGTAGTCGAAGGGCAGCTCGTACGCCTCGCCGACGAGCGGCGTGACGACGGCGACCTTGCGGTCCTGGTCGATGCTGGTGACCCGGCCGGTGAGAACCTCTGCCTTGGGCAGCACGCGTCGCAGCGGGACGACGACGTGCCGAGGCGAGATGCTGCCTGCGGCCACTTCAGGGAGGAAGGGCTGGTAGGTCATGTACGAGCGCGGGTCGACGACCGTGACGGTCGCCTCGCCGTAGCGCATCTTCTTCATGATGCGCTTGGCTGCGTACAGGCCTACGTACCCACCTCCTACAACGAGGATCCTGGGACGCTCCGTGGTGCTCATGGAACGAGTATCCAGCACCCAAAGGGGTGTCGCTCGTGAGCCCCTTCACAAGGACCGGGATACCCTCTGCTACACTCCGCCGCCCACGTGACGGAGGTCATGGCGCGCGACGGGAACCAGCAGGGGTCCGGAGTCGTTGTTCACCCGTCCTGAACTGGCCTCCAAGGCCGAAACCGGACTGGACCACCGGGGTTCGTCCATACCTCCGATGCGGAACCCGTCGCGTTCGCCGATCGCACGAACGCGCGCAAAAAAGGGCCTGCGGACCTCCGGAAGGCCCCGAAGGACCCTTCCGTTGACCCAACAGACCCTTTTTCCTTGTGAAGAACTTCACGAAGTTGGTTTGGATCACTGCCGCAACAACGCCCGAACAGGCCTCCACAACCTGCTTCGAAGGTCGTTCAGGCGATGGACCAAGCGATTCCATCGAGGATGTCGTGCTCCGACACGACAACCTCGGAAGCACCGATGCGTTCCATGATCGCCAACAGCACCAGTGCGCCCGCTCCGATCACGTCCACGCGGCCCGCGTGCATCACGGGGATCGCCGCACGCTCGGCGTGCGTGGCCGTGAGCATCCGCCCGCTGATCTCCCGCACCTGCTCGTAGGAGATCCGGGAGTGGTGGATGGCCGACGAGAGGTATTCCGGCAGCCCCAGCGCGATCCCGGCGACCGTGGTCACCGAGCCCGCCAGGCCCACCAGGGTGCGCGCCTCGGACAGCGGCACGCTCTCGGCCGCGAGGTCCAGCGCCGCCTCGATGTCGGCCCGGATCGCGGCGACCTGCTCCGCGGTGGGCGGGTCGGTGACGACCCCGTCCACCACCAGGTGGCGCTCGGTCATCCGGACGCAGCCGATGTCCACGGAGCGGGCGGCCCGCACGTGCTCCTCGCCGACCACGAACTCGGTCGAACCGCCGCCGATGTCCACGACCAGGAACGGCCGCTGCAGGTGCTCGTGCGCCGTGAGTTCCTTGGTGGCGCCGGTGAAGGAGAACTCCGCCTCCTGGTCGCCGGAGATCACCTCGGGCTCGACCCCCAGGATGTCCAGGACGCCCCGGACGAAGTCCGCCCGGTTCTCGGCGTCCCGGGAGGCCGAGGTCGCCACGAAGCGCACCCGCTCCGCGCCGAACTCCTTGATGACGCCCGCGTACTCGCGGCACGCGGCGAAGGTGCGCTCCAGCGCCTCCGGAGCCAGCCGGCCGGTCCTGTCCACGCCCTGGCCGAGCCGGACGATGGTCATCCGGCGGTCCAGCTCGACGAGCTCGCCGGTGGCCGGGTCGCAGTCCGCGACGAGCAGCCGGATGGAGTTCGTACCGCAGTCGACGGCGGCGACCCGGGTCATGCCCGCGGCCCCTCGTCGTCGGTCCTGCGCTCCCCGCACGGGACGACGCAGGGGCCCTTGGCCCACCACTCCGGCAGCATGGCGAGGGCCTCGTCGCCGAACGGGTTCACCCCGGGGCCGGCGGCCAGGGAGTGGCCGACCAGCACGTGCAGGCACTTCACCCGGTCCGGCATGCCGCCGGCGCTCGGGAAGCCCTGGAGCACCTCGATGGCGTCGCGCCGCTCGATGTAGTCCTCGTGGGCGGCCTGGTAGGCGGCGGCCAGTTCCTTGTCCTCGGCGAGCCGGGCCTGCATCTCCTTCATCACGCCGTTGGCCTCGAGCGTGCCGATCGCGGAGGCCGCGCGCGGGCACGTCAGGTAGTACAGCGTCGGGAAGGGGGTGCCGTCGGGGAGCCGCGGGGCGGTCTCCACCACGTCCGGCTGCCCGCAGGGGCAGCGGTGCGCGATGGCGCGCAGCCCGCGCGGCGGGCGGCCGAGCTGCTGCTCGAACGCCTCGATGTCCGCGTCGGTCGGCTCGGTCCGGTCGGTCTGGGGCGGGGGCGTCTGCATGCCTGGAGGAAGTCTCTTCGTTCTCGTGGATGGGTGCTGCGGTACGGCGGTACGGGTCAGTCGCCGGGGCGGTCGGCCTTGTCGACGCCGTCCCAGACGTTGGAGTACCAGGGGCGGTCGGAGCCGGCGTGGCCGGTCCGGTGCGGTTCGGGGGGCTGGGCCCCGGGGTCGCTCATGATGTAGCTGATCTCCCCCGGGCGCAGGAAGTGCAGGTGCTTGCGCGCCTGCTGTTCCGCGTAGGCGTCGTCCTGCCAGCGGGCCTTCTCGTCGCGGAGCCGCTCCAGGCGGTCCCGCGCGGCCGCGGCGGCCCGCTGCTGCTGTGCGATCTCCGAGCGCTGGGAGACGTACTGGCGCATCGGGTACGCGAGGGCGACGACCAGCGTACAGAGGACGAGCACCAGGAGCGCGGCGCGGCCGGTGAGCCGGCTGCGGCGGACCTGACGCCGCGACTGCGACCGGTAGACGTGGGCGGCGGTCCGCTCACCGAGCTGCTTGAGCCTGGTCGCGGTGGAGAAGGTGGAGAACCGATCCCGGTTCCCGGCCATTGGTCCGCCTCCCCTAGGTACGCACTACGCAATACGTCCCCGCACACGGTACGGGACCGAGTGCGGGGACGTACGGAGGCCAGCCCCTCAGGGGGGTGATTAGCCCTTGAAGCGCGGGAAGGCGCTGCGGCCCGCGTACACGGCGGCGTCGTCGAGGATCTCCTCGATGCGCAGCAGCTGGTTGTACTTGGCGACGCGGTCCGAGCGGGCCGGGGCGCCGGTCTTGATCTGACCGCAGTTCACGGCGACGGCGAGGTCGGCGATGGTGACGTCCTCGGTCTCACCGGAGCGGTGGGACATCATGCACTTGAAGCCGTTGCGCTGGGCCATCTCGACGGCGTCCAGGGTCTCGGTCAGCGAACCGATCTGGTTCACCTTCACGAGCAGGGCGTTCGCGGAGCCCTCCTCGATACCGCGGGCCAGACGCTCCGGGTTGGTGACGAACAGGTCGTCACCGACGATCTGGACCTTGGCGCCGAGGCGGTCGGTGACGACCTTCCAGCCGGCCCAGTCGTCCTCGTACAGCGGGTCCTCGATGGAGACGAGCGGGTACGCGGAGACGAGCTCCTCGTAGTACTCGGTCATCTCGGCGGCCGAGCGGGACTGGCCCTCGAACTCGTACTTGCCGTCCTTGTAGAACTCGGACGCGGCGACGTCGAGCGCGAGCGCGATGTCCTTGCCCGGGGTGTAGCCGGCCTGCTTGATGGCCTCGACGATGAGGTCGAGCGCGGCGCGGTTGGACTCCAGGTTCGGGGCGAAGCCGCCCTCGTCACCCAGGCCGGTGGAGAGGCCCTTGGTGTGCAGGACCTTCTTGAGGGTGTGGTAGACCTCGGCACCCCAGCGCAGCGCCTCGGAGAAGGACTCCGCGCCGATGGGGGCGATCATGAACTCCTGGATGTCGACGTTGGAGTCGGCGTGCGACCCACCGTTGAGGATGTTCATCATCGGAACGGGCAGCAGGTGCGCGTTCGGACCGCCGAGGTAGCGGAAGAGCGGAAGGTCCGAGGCCTCGGACGCGGCGTGCGCGACGGCCAGGGACACGCCGAGGATGGCGTTGGCGCCGAGCGAGCCCTTGTTGTCGGTGGCGTCCAGGTCGAACATGGCCTGGTCGATCAGCCGCTGCTCGGTGGCGTCGTAGCCGACGAGCTCCGGGCCGATCTGCTCGATCACGGCGAGGACGGCCTTCTCGACGCCCTTGCCCATGTAGCGGTTGGGGTCACCGTCACGGAGCTCGATGGCCTCGAAGGCACCGGTGGAGGCGCCGGACGGAACTGCAGCACGGCCGGTGCTGCCATCGTCGAGGCCCACCTCGACCTCGACCGTGGGGTTGCCTCGGGAGTCCAGGATTTCCCGGGCTACGACGACGTCGATGGACGGCACGAGCATCTCCTTCTGGGATGTGACGCTGGGTGTGCGGTGGCGTGTCAGGCCGTGGGATGGCCTTGCCGCCTAGAGCCTAACCGGCTCCGGGCACTCGACCGGCCGACCGCCCGGACCCTGGGACGAAAAAGGGACCGAATACCCCTCTTCCGGGACATAAGTCTCTTGATCATCGGCATTTCGGGGCCGCGCACGGCACCGCCCGGCGCGTGGGGCACGCGCCGGGCGGTGGACATCCTGCACGCAGTCAGCGGACCGCGGGCGCAGGGTTCTGCGGCATGTGCCGCATTGTTCAGCTGAGCTTCAGCTTCTGACCCGGGAAGATCAGGTCGGCGTCCGAGACGATGTCCTTGTTCAGCTCGAAGAGCTTCTCCCAGCCGCCCTTGACGCCGTTGGTCTCGGCGATGGTGCCCAGGGTGTCGCCCGGCTTCACCTCGTACGAGCCGTTGCCGGTCTGCGGCGCGGCCGGAGTCTCGGTGCGCTCGGAACGGGTGACCGGAGCCTCGGCGCGCTTCGTCTTCGGAGCGGCCTTGGTCTCGACCTTCTTCGTCTCGGCCTTCGGCTTCGACTGCGGCTTGTTCTGCGGCTTGTTCTGCGCCGGGGTCTCGGCGCCGCCACCGGTGTAGGCGGAGCCCGACAGGCCCTTGCCGCAGGACGGCCAGGCGCCCTTGCCCTGGCTCTTGAGGACCTTCTCCGCGACGGCTATCTGCTGCGCCTTGGTGGCCTGGTTGGCCTGCGGGGCGTAGGACTTGCCGCCGAAACCGGCCCACGTGGAGGACGAGAACTGCAGGCCGCCGTAGTAGCCGTTGCCCGTGTTGATGGCCCAGTTGCCACCGGACTCGCACTGCGCGACCTTGTCCCACTCGGACGCGGTGGCGGCGCTGGCGGTGCCCGCGGCCATCAGGGGGGCGGCCACGGCCACACCGGCGACACCGGCGAGCGTGACGATCCGGACAGACCGCTCGATTGCAGTACCGCGACGGTGCTTGCCCTTGCCGGAAAGCAGCATGGAGTTCTCCTCACCGACGCCTACGAGGTGAGCTGTCGGGTTCGGGCGAGTGAGTTGCCCGGCCGTGCGACCTAGCGCACGTCTTAACCCCAAGCCGGTGGCGTGACCGTCTCTCAACGGCCGCTCCCGGCACCTACCTTGGTTCCCCCGCTCCTGCCTTCGGCGCTTGACGCGACGACTGTTCCCCCCGTCCGCCGGCAGGATTCGGCGATGCGGTCGAAGGAGCCCGCGGTGGCGAGCGATTCAGAAGGTAGACAGGTCTCTCCCCGATGTTCAACGAGCAACATCGGGGAGAAACGGCCCCTACTTGCGCTCCCCGGAGGGGTGTTTGCGCAGGTGAGGACGGGGTTTGCGGAAGCCCCCGGGCGGGACACGCCAGTTGACCGGAAGAGACGCATGTCTCACTTGCCGAAAACCGACATTCGACTCTTTCCGGATAACTGAACTGCCCTTATTGCGTGGTTAGATCCAGATTCTGGCCGGGCTTGATCAGGTTGGCGTCGTCACCGATGACCTGCTCATTGGCTTCGTAGAGGCCGTTCCAGCCGCCCCTCACGCCCTTGGCGACCGCGATGGTCGCCAGGCTGTCGCCCACCTGGACCGTGTACGTGGGGTCCGACGCGGTGTCAGAGGGGGCCGTCGGCTCGGCCGCCGGGGCACCGCGGTGCTTGCCGCTGCCCTCGGCGGGAGTGGCACCCAGCGTCTGCGGGGTCTCGGGAGCCCCGGGGGTCGCAGGGGACGTCGGGTCGACGGGAGGCAGTCCGGGCGTGGCCGGCGGGGTGGTCGGGGCGGTCGGGTCCACCGGGAGCGTGGGCGCCGTCGGGTCGACGGGGGCCGGCGTGGTGGTCGGGTCGCCCGGCAGGGTCGGGGCCGTCGGGTCCACGGGAGGCGTCGTCGGGACGTCCGGCGCGGGCATGACGGGCAGTCCGATGGACGGGGCGTCGGGAATGAGGAACGGGGTGTCCGACGGGCTCGGGGCCGGGGTCGGCGCACCGTAGTCCGTGGACCGCGCGCCGCCGCCGGTGGACGGGACGACGTCGTCCGGGCGGGACGGCGAGGGGGCGAGGGGGCCCGTACCGCCGGGCAGACCGGGGTCGACCTGCGCGGCGGGGCTCTCCTTGTCGAGGCCCGCGGAGGCCGCGCACAGCGGCCACGCCTGCGGGCCGGTGGACTTCAGCACGCGCTCGGCCACCGCGATCTGCTGGGACCTGCTCGCCAGGTCGGGGCGCTCGGCGAAGTCGAGACCGCCGGCGCCCTGCCACTCCTCCTGCGTGAACTGGAGTCCGCCGTAGGAGCCGCTGCCGGAGTTGGCACTCCAGGAGCCGCCGCTCTCGCATTCGGCGACCTTGTCCCACGTGGACGTGTCGGCGGCAGTGGCGCTGGTGGCCGCGAGCAGCGGCAGAGCCAGCGCGGAGCCAGTGACTCCGGCTGTGACGACCAGCGCGGGGACCTGGCGGGGGCGTCTGTGACGGCCGTTCCCGGAACGCATGTAGTGCACCTTTCGCATAACAGCGGGGTAACGGCAGAACCTAGCGGCCTTCGAACGATTGTCACAAGTTCAAGTCGAACCTGACTTTTAATCAGATTCCGCTTAAGTGTTTTGAGGCGTGAAGCGAACGGGAAGAGTGCGCAGCCCCCGCATGATCAACCCCCCACGCCAGCGCAGGTCTTGGGACGGAACAGCAAGTTCCAGATCGGGCAGGCGCGTCAGCAGCGTGGCGAGCGCCGTCTGTCCTTCGAGGCGGGCGAGCGGGGCCCCGAGGCAGTAGTGGATCCCGTGACCGTATCCGAGGTGCTGGTTGTCGGCGCGGGAGAGGTCGAGGGTGTCCGGGTCCGCGAACCGCTCGGGGTCGCGGTCGGCGGCCGCGAGGACGACCAGCACCGGATCGCCGGCGGCGACGGACATGCCGCCGAGGGTCAGCGGCTCGGTGGCGAAGCGCCAGGTCGCCAGCTCCACGGGGCCGTCGTAGCGCAGCAGTTCCTCGACCCCGGTGGCCAGCAGCCCGCTCTCGCCGGCGGCGAGGGAGAGCTGGAGGCGCTCGCGCTGGCCGGGGTTCATGAAGAGGGAGTGGACCCCGTTGCCGATGAGGTTCACGGTGGTCTCGAAGCCGGCGAAGAGCAGGATGAAGGCCATCGCGGTGGCCTCGCCCTCCGTCAGGTGGTCGCCGTGGTCGCTCGCCCGGATCAGGTCGGAGATCAGGTCGTCGCCCAGATCGTCCCTTTTGCGGTGGATGAGTTCACCGAGGTAGGTCCGCATCTGCTTGACCGACCGGGCGACCCCGCCGCGCGGACCGCCGCCGTGGCGGATCATCATGCCGGCCCAGTCGCGGAAGTCGTCCTGGTCCTCGCGCGGCACCCCGAGCATCTCGCAGATGGCGTAGATGGGGAGCGGGAAGGCGAACTCGTGGATGAGGTCGGCCTCCCCCCTGGCCGCGAAGGCGTCGATCAGGTGGTCGGTGAGCGCCTGCACCCGCGGGGCGAACTCGGCCACCCTGCGCGGGGTGAACGCCTTCGACACCAGCCTCCGCAGCCGGGTGTGATCCGGCGGGTCGATGTTGAGCAGGTGCGTCATCAGCTCCGCCTTGCGCTCCCCCGGGATCCCGGTCTTGCCCTTGGCGTGCGCGGGCTCCGCGTGGTGCGCAGGGTTCTTGCTGAGCCGCTGGTCGGCGAGGGCCTGGCGGGCGTCGGCGTAGCGGGTGACGAGCCATGCCTCGACCCCGCTGGGCAGCTTGGTGCGGTGCACCGGGGAGTGCTCGCGCAACCACGCGTAGGCCGGGTAGGGATCGGTCGCGAACTCCCAGTCGAAGAGGGTGGGGCCCTCGGCGGGAGGGGTGTCGGACGGGTTCGCGGAGGTCTGCTCGTGCACCCGAAGACCGTATCCCGGCGGCGGACCCCCATCCGATTTGGGTGGTTCGCCGCGGCTGTCCGTAGATCGTCCATCCCTTGACGTGACCTTCTCCGACATTCCTACTTTCGGTTTTGTGGATGTGAAGATCTTGAAAAGCAGTTTCGCGGTGGTGGAGCGACGGGCCGAGCACGCCGTCAAGTTCTTCTACTCCCACCTCTTCTGGCACAACCCCGGTGTCCGTGCCCTCTTCCCGGACTCCCTCCACGACATGGAACGCCAGCGGGACCGGCTCTTCGCCGCGCTCACCCACGTCATCGCCCACCTCGACGACGGAACGCTCCGCCCCTACCTGCACGACCTGGGACGCGACCACCGCAAGTTCCTGGTCCGCCCCGAGCACTACGCGGCCGTCGGCGCCAGCCTGCTCGCCGCGCTCGCCGAGACCTCCGGCGCGGCCTGGACCCCGCCGGTCGAGAAGGCCTGGGCCGAGGCCTACCAGGTGATCGCCGACGCGATGACCTCCGGCGCCGAGGCGAGCGAGGACCCGCCCTGGTGGGACGCGGAGGTCGTGCGCCACCTCCAGTACGGGCCGGACATCGGGGTGCTGACCCTGCGGCCGCACCTGCCCTTCCCCTATCTCCCGGGCCAGTACACGAGCGTGAGCAGCGATCGGGTCCCGACGACCTGGCGCACGTACTCCATAGGCAACGCCCCCCGCCCCGACGGCACCGTCGACCTGCACGTCAGCCGGATCGACCGGGGGCGCCTGAGCACCGCCCTGGTCCGCGAGACCCGGCCGGGGGACGTACTGCGGCTCGGCGCCGCCGGCGGGCAGCTGGTCTTCCGCCGCGAGGACCGCCCGGTCAGCCTCATCGCCGCCGGCACCGGCTGGGCGCCGATCCGCGCCATGCTGGAGGACCTCGCGGAGCATCCCCCGGACCAGGACGTACGGCTCTTCGTGGTGGCCCGGGACGGCGCGCACCTCTACGACCGCCCGCTCATCGACGCGTACGCCGCCAGCTGCGGCTGGCTCGCCGTCACCTACATCACGCCCGCCCCCGGGCGGCACCGCAACCAGGCCACCGACCGGCTCGCGACGGCGCTGGGCCACCGGGGCCTGTGGCCGGACCAGGACGTCTACCTCAGCGGCCCGCCGCAGTTCATCGACGAGACCGCCCACCTCCTCCGGGAGCTGGGCGCCCGCCCCGGGCGCCTCTTCCACGACGCCGTACCGGCCCGGGGCCCCGCGCCCGGGGACCGCCCGCTGGGCTTCGGCGAGTGGTTCCTGAACCCGCCGACGCCCCACTGGCACAACCCCTCGGCCCGCGCACCGAGACTCCCTTAGGGGGCGTCCTGGCGGCCGGGCCGGGCTACTGGCCCGGCTCCGCGAGGCCCTCGGCCACCCGGATCGCGTCCCGGTAGGCGCGGGCCGCCGCGCGCAGCGCGGTCTCGGGGTCGGTCCCCTCCGCCTCGGCACGCGCCGCGAGTTCCAGCAGCTCGTACCCGATGCCCTCGCCGCGGGGCAGCTCCACGGCCACGCCGCCCGTCCGGACCCGGCCCGCGAGCTTGGCCGCGAGCGCCAGACCGGGCTGGCCCACCGGGATCCCGTCGGTGACCGACTCCCGCTGCTTCTCCACCGCCTTGGTGCGCTGCCAGTGCGCGTTGACGTCCTCCGGGGTCTCGGCCTGCGCATCGCCGAAGACGTGCGGGTGCCGGTGGATCAGCTTCGTCACCAGGGCCCCGGCCACGTCGTCGATGGAGAAGGCCTCCTCCGCCTCCTCGCCGTCCTCGCCGTCTTCGCCCTCCTCGCCGCGCCCGCCGGCCTCCTCGGCGATCCGCGCGTGGAAGACCACCTGGAGCAGCACGTCCCCGAGCTCCTCGCGCAGCTCGTCCCGGTCCCCGTCCTCGATGGCCTCGACCAGCTCGTACGCCTCCTCGATCGCGTACTTGGCCAGTCCCCGGTGGGTCTGCCGGGAGGTCCACGGGCACTCGCGCCGGACCCGGTCCATCACCTGCACGAGGTCGAGCAGGCGCGCGCCCGGCAGGTCGTAGGAGCCGGGCAGGAGCTCCAGGTCGGGCATGGAGACCCGGCCCGAGCCGGCCAGCCGGGCCAGCCCGTCGGTGAGCCGCTGGTCGCCCTCGCCGCCCGGGAGCACGACGACCGTACGGCCGCCCGCGCAGGCCTCGACCAGCGCCTGCGCGTCCGGGCTCTCGAACGCGACCTCGATGCCCGCCTCCCGCAGGTACGGCAGCTGCGGGTGGCCGGGGTCGGCGCACAGCACCCGGTCCGCGGCGTGCAGGGTCTGCCACGCCGGCCAGGACAGCACGCCGGGGGCGACCCGGTGGCTGGTGGTCAGCAGGACGATACGGCCCGTGGGCCCGTCGGTGGCGGCGGTGGGTTCGGAGTGGTCGGTGTGGTCGGTCACCCTCCGAACCTACCTCCGATCCACCCGTCCACGGCCCGGGGGGACCCCGGGGCCTCAGGCCCCCGCGGGGGCCTGCTCGGGCCGGGTCCGCTGGGTGATCCAGGGCGTCTCGCCGCCCCCGAGCTTGATCTCCTTGGCGTCCCAGGCGCCGTAGCGCGGGTTCACCTCGATGTGCAGCGCCTTCACCGCGGCCCGGGCGGGCTCCTCCAGCTTCCCGGCCCCGTACTTGGCCGTGAGCTTGGCCAGGAGCACCCGGTCCCGCAGGAAGCGGTCGACCTGGCCGGGGGCCGTGGCCCCCTTCTGCAGCAGCAGCGCCTCGAACTGCGCGTTGCCGCCGTTCTCGTCGGCGTACCTCTGGTGTTCGTCCTCGATGTCCTTCTGGGTGGCCGTGAGCCCGGCGGTGTCGGCCATCTTGTCGATGATCCGGCTCTGGAGGATCGCGTCGAGCTTCACGCGCTCCAGGTGGGGGGTGCTCGCGATGAGTTCGGCGGCGGCCTGCCCGGAACGGTTCTGCGCCGCGCGGACGTCGTTCACCTGGGCCTGGAGTGCAGAGGTGGTGATCCGTTCGCCGCCCACGACGGCCGCGGTGCCGGGGCGCGGCTCGCCCGAGCAGGCGGACAGCAGGGGCGCCGCCACGAGCAGGGCGGCGGAGACGGAGAGCGCTGTGCGACGGTGCAAAGGAGCCTCCAGGGCCGGGAGATTGTGCGTCGGTGCACAAAGGGCCGTGCGGTGATCGATGTTATGAGGTCACGGTGATCCGGACCACCGGTTCGACCAACGATTCACGCGCGGACCGAACACGCACCGTTCATAAGCGAGTCGCCCGGCATCGGCGCACCCGCCGCGCCACCCGTCACCCATCCTGGGGACCCCGGTGCCCGGGCCGCGACCGGATCGGCCTCCGGCAACCCTGAGGCCACCCTTCGGTCACCCGGCGCTGCCAAGGTCGGCCCACCATGTCGACAACGCCCCCCTCGCCGCGCCCCTCGCCGCGCCGCCGCAGTCTGCACGGCTCGGCTCTCGCCGCCCTCCTCACGGCGGTGGCCGTGTGTGCCGGGGACGCCGCCGCACGCGTCTTCCCGTACGGATCGCGCCACCGCAGCATCAACGACCTCGGCAACCAGTTCGTCCCCTTCCACGCGCACCTGTGGGACCTCCTGCACGGCCGCGCGGAGGGCGGACTGCTGTTCAACTGGCGCTCCGGATACGGCATGAGCTTCCTGCCGGACCTGGGCACCTACCTGGCCAGCCCCTTCGCGGTCCTGGTCGGGCTCTTCCCGCGCGCGGACATCGACCTCGCCGTGTACGCCGTCACCGTGCTCAAGACGGCGGCCGCCGCGGCCGCGATGTGCTGGCTGCTGCGCACGCAGCGCCGCGGCCGCTGGTGGGCGGCCGGGCTGCTGGGGGCCTCGTACGCGCTGTGCGGCTGGTCGGTGATCGAGGCCTCCTACAACCCGATGTGGCTGGACGGGCTGATCGCCTTCCCCCTGCTGTGCCTGACCGGTGAATGGGCCCTGCGCGGGCGGCGGATCCTGCTCGCGCCCCTGGTCGTCGCGGTGTGCTGGACGGCGAACTTCTACACCGCCTACATGGCGACGCTGGGTGCGGCGCTGGTGCTGCTGGTACGGGTGGTGCTCACCCGGGAGGGCGCCCCGGCCCGGCCGGCGGTGATCGCGCGGGCGGCCGGGACGACCGTGCTCGGGATCGCGCTCGCGGCACCCGTGCTCCTGCCCCTCTTCCTCAGCTCCGGGCAGGCCTACCCGGGGTGGGTCAAGGAGTTCCGGCCGGTGTCCTGGGCGGACGTGTTCGCCCGGCTGCTGCCGGGGACGTACTCCTTCTCCTCCCCCGCCGTCTTCGTCGGCACCGGGACCCTGCTGCTGGTGGCCGCGCTGCCCTTCCACCGGGCGGTCCCGCTGCGCACCCGGCTGTGGTGGTCGGGGCTGACCGCGGCCGTGGCGCTCTCCCTCCAGTGGGCGCCCACCCACCTGGCCTGGCACCTCTTCGCGACCCCGAACGGAAGCCCGTACCGGCAGACCTTCGTGCTGGCCGGGATCGCCGTGATCGCCGCCTGGACGGGGCTCGCGGCGGGCCTGCCGCGGCTGCCGGCGCTGGCGGCGGGTGCGGGCGTACTGGCGGCCGCCGTGCTGTGGGCGCACGACAGCACCCTGGTGACGGCGGCCGGCTACGCGCTGTTCGCCGGCGGGCTGGTGACGGCGGCCGCGGCCTGGTGGGCACTGCGCCACCGCCGGCTCGCCCGGCCCGCGGCCGGGCTGCTGGCCCTGGTCCTACTGGCGCAGGCCGCCGCGACCACCGCCTACGGGCACAAGGGCAAGCTGGGCGGCCTGGACGACTACCCGTCCTGGGGGCGGGCGCACACCGCGCGCGCCGAGGCCCTGGCCGGTGCCGAGGGCTGGCCCGCGTACCGCACCGACCCGAGCCGGCCCGCACTGTCGGGCAACGACCCGCTGCTGCTGGGCGGCGAGGGCGGCGCGTACTACAGCAGCCACACCCCGGACGTGTTCACCCGCACGATGGTCGCGCTCGGCGCCGGCTGGACCTCGCGCGGACGCAACGTCCAGAGCATCGACAACCCGGTGACGGACGCCGTCTTCGCGGTCGGCGCCCGCCTCGGGCCCGACGGCACGGTCCGGCGCGCCCAGGTGCCGCCGCTGGTGACGACCCGACCGCCCGGCGGCCCCCTCTCCTACGCCGGCGACTCCCCCTTCGCCAACCAGGAAGCGCTGCTGGGCGCCCGGGTGTACGAGGACCCGCTCGCGCCCGGTGTCTGCCGCGCGGGCACCGAGGCCTACCTGTGGGCCCCGGAGTACAACGCGACGGCCCGCCTCGCGGACGGCCCCGCCTTCCGGCTGAACGGCAACGCCCCCCGCAACCGGGCCGCCCTCCAGCCGATGGGCCCCTCCCGCGGGGACTCCTCGGCCCTGGTCTTCGACGCGGCCCCGCCCCCGCGGTGGACGCTGTCCTGCCTGGACCGGGCGCGGCTCGACGGGGCGGTGGCCCACCTGCGGGCCACGGCGGCGACCTCGGTCGAGGTCGGCTCCTCCGGGGTCCGCGCGACGCTCCCGCCGGACGCGACCGGCACGGCCGTCCTCTCGGTGCCCGCGATCGCCGGCTGGACCTGCAACGGCCGGCCGGCCGCCGCGTACTTGGGGCTGGTCGCGATCGACCTCGCCCCCGGCACCACACAGGTGAGCTGCGCGTTCCGGCCGCCGGGTCTGGTCCCGGGGGCCGCGGCGGCGGGGGCTGCGGGTCTGGTCCTGGCCCTGCTGTTCGTGCGGGGACGGCGCCGCCCGGGCCTCAGCGGACCTGGCTGAGCCAGTGCAGGGTGCGGCGGATCTCGGCCGGGAAGGGGTGGGCCGGTCCGTGCAGCCGTTCGGCGTCGAACAGCAGGCGGGCCAAGGTGTCGTGGGCCGCCTGGCGGTCGCCGAGGGAGAGCAGCAGGTGGGCGATCCGGCGGCGGACCTCCAGCGGCAGCCCCGGGTCGGGGTTGGCGTAGTGGTTCTCGAAGAACGGGAGCAGCGAGCGGTACTCGGCCAGGGCGGCGGCCGGCTCGCCCAGCTGCTCCAGGCACTGGGCCGCGTCGTAGCGGAAGCGCAGGGACTGGGGGTCGCCGGCCGGGAACTCGTCGGCGAGGCGGCGCAGTTCCGGCAGGGCGCGGCGGTACTGGCCGTCGTCCATCAGCGTGGCGGCGTACTGCTTGCGCAGGGAGCGGACCACCGGGGATCGCTCACCGTGCTCGGCGGCGGCCGCCGGGAGGATCCCGCCGAGGATGTCCACGGCCTGGGTGAGCTGCCCCTGGTCCAGGAGCTTGCGGGCCTCGTCCACGGCGCCGGGGACGTCGGCCTTCGGCGGCGCGGGCGGGGTGCTCGGCCGCGGCGGGACGATCGCGGCCCGGTCCGGCCAGGGTGCGTGCGGGCGCAGGAAGGGCCGGGTCGGGTCGAGCGGGCCGACCGGGGTGCGGCCGTCGCGGGCGGGCAGCAGCGGGGCCAGGGCCTCGTAGACCTCCTGGGCGGAGGAGGGCCGGTCCTGCGGGTCCTTGGCGAGGAGGTGGAGCAGGACCTTCTCCAGCTCCTGCGGGATCTCCGGGCGCAGTTGGCGCACCGGCACCGGGGGCTCGTAGAGGTGGCGGTGCAGGACCCCGAGGGCGGTGGAGCCGACGAAGGGGACGTTGCCGCTGAGGAGTTCGTACAGCAGCACGCCGAGGGCGTAGAGGTCGGTGTACGGGCCCACGGCTCCGCTTATGGCCTGCTCGGGTGCCATGTACGCGGGGCTGCCGATGGGTGAGCCGGTGCTGGTGAGGCGGGTGGTGTCGGTGTCCATCACCGAGGCCACGCCGAGGTCCAGGACGAGCACGGTGCCGTCGGGCCGGACCATCACATTGCGCGGCTTCAGGTCCCGGTGCACGATCGGCACCGCGTGCACGGCCGACAGGACCGAGCACAGCTGCGCGACGACGGCGACCGCCCACTGCCAGGGGTAGGGGGTGTGGTCGGCGAGGTGGTCGGCGAGGTCGGCGCCCTCCACGTAGCCCATGACGAGGAACAGCTCGTCGCCGTCGCTGCCCGCGTCGTGCACGGTGACCAGGCCCGGGTGGTCGACCTGCGCGGTGACCCGGCACTCGCGCACGAAGCGGCGGCGCAGCTCCTCGGCGACGGTGCCGGGGCCGGCGACCTTGTCGGGCCGCAGCAGTTTGACGGCGACGCGGCGGTCGAGCCGCTGGTCGTACGCCGTCCAGACCTGGCCCATGCCGCCCTGTCCGAGGATGCTCGCGAGCCGGTAGCGGTCGCCGATGAGCCGTTCGGTCACCGGTTCGGGTCCTGGAACGGCGTCTGGTGGGGATCGTGACGGGGGCCGCCGGCCGGCGGGGTCTGCTTGCGCAGCAGTTCGCTGAGCTCGTCGAGCTCGGCGCGGACCTGCCCGATGCGCGGGGGCGGGGTCGCCTGCGGCGGCACCTGCGGGGGCGCCGGGGTGGGCGTCGACGTCGGGGTGGAGGGCACGGTGGTCGCCGTGGCGGGCGGGTACCCGTAGGCGGGCCCGGACTGCTGGGGGTGCGCGTACGGAGCGGGCTGCGGGTACCACTGGGCGGTCGGCGCGTTCCGCAGGGCCTCGTGGTGCTTGATGTCGGCGACGAGGAAGTACACGCAGATCGCGAAACCGGTGAAGATCGAGCCACCGGCGCCCAGGTTGCCCTGCCAGCCGTTGACGTCGGGCGTGGGGTCGACCTGGATCAGCGTCATCCACACGACGGCGAGGATGCCGCTGACCACCATCAGCACCCAGTCACGGGACTTGCGGGTGACCAGGGCGAGCCGCAGCATCGACCCCCAGGCGAGGAAGCCGCAGCTGAGGATGGGCAGGAGCATGAACACCACGCGCAATGCCGTCACACCCCCGGAATTGGACTGGGGGCCGTGCTGCGGCTGAAGGCCGGGGCCGTGCATCGCTGCTCCTGACGGGCCGTGCGGAAGAGGTTTCGGCTCTGAGGGTATACAGCGTTCCCGGCCATGAGTGAGGGGATGCACGCAACCGTTGCACGCTCGCAGCACGACGGTCCGCTCCACCGTGACCGGGCCGCCGCACGGGCCCGGGCCGGCGCCCGGCCGGGGACGTACGAGGTCCCCGGCCGCGGCTGCCGGCTAGGAGCCGAGGATGGTGGTGAGGAACTCGCCGGTCCAGGCGAGGAGCTCGCGGCCGACCACCGGCTTGCCGCCGATCCTGCCCGCCTTCGGGCGCGGGACCAGGACCTGCGAGGTGGCCGGCTTGAGCACGGTCCCCGGGTAGAGCCGCTTGAGGCGCAGTTCCTGCGACTCGCGCAGCTCCACCGGACCGAAGCGGACGTTGTTGCCCTGGAGGGTGATGTCCCCGACCCCGCAGGCCCGGGCGAGCATCCGCAGACCGGCCACCAGCAGCAGGTTCTCCACCGGCTCCGGCAGCTTGCCGTAGCGGTCGGTGAGTTCCTCCCGGACCGCCTTGATGTCGGCCTCGGAGTTGGCGGAGGCGATGGACCGGTACGCCTGGAGGCGCAGCCGCTCGCCCGGCGCGTAGTCGTGCGGGACGTGCGCGTCGACCGGCAGCTCGATCTTGACCTCCAGCGGCGGCTCCTCCTCCACCTGGCCGTCGACCGCGGCCCGGTAGTCGGCCACCGCCTCGCCGACCATGCGGATGTAGAGGTCGAAGCCGACGCCCGCGATGTGCCCGGACTGCTCGCCGCCGAGCAGGTTGCCCGCGCCGCGGATCTCCAGGTCCTTCATCGCCACGTACATGCCCGCGCCCATCTCGGTGTGCTGGGCGATGGTGGCGAGGCGCTCGTGCGCGGTCTCGGTCAGCGGCTTCTCCGGCGGGTACAGGAAGTACGCGTACCCGCGCTCGCGGCCGCGGCCCACCCGGCCGCGCAGCTGGTGGAGTTGGCTCAGGCCGAAGTTGTCGCCGCGCTCCACGATCAGGGTGTTGGCGTTGGAGATGTCGATGCCCGACTCGACGATCGTGGTCGACACCAGCACGTCGAACTTCTTCTCCCAGAAGTCCACGACGACCTGCTCCAGGGCCTGCTCCGACATCTGGCCGTGGGCCGTCGCGATCCGCGCCTCGGGCACGATCTCGCGCAGCTTGGCCGCCGCCCGGTCGATGGACTCGACCCGGTTGTGGATGTAGAAGCACTGTCCCTCGCGGAGCAGTTCGCGGCGGACGGCCGCGCCGATCTGCTTCTCCTCGTAGGGGCCGACGAAGGTGAGCACCGGGTGCCGCTCCTCCGGCGGAGTGGTGATCGTCGACATCTCGCGGATGCCGGTCACCGCCATCTCCAGGGTGCGCGGGATCGGGGTCGCGGACATCGTGAGCACGTCGACATTGGCGCGGAGCTTCTTCAGCTGCTCCTTGTGCTCCACGCCGAACCGCTGCTCCTCGTCGACGATGACCAGGCCCAGGTCCTTGAACTTGGTCTCCTGCGAGAAGAGCCGGTGCGTGCCGATGACGATGTCGACCGAGCCCTCCTTCAGCCCTTCGAGGGTGGCCTTCGACTCCGTCTCGCTCTGGAAGCGGGACAGCGCCTTCACGTTGACCGGGAACTGCGCGTACCGCTCGGAGAAGGTGCCGAAGTGCTGCTGCACCAGGAGGGTCGTCGGGACGAGGACCGCGACCTGCTTGCCGTCCTGGACGGCCTTGAAGGCGGCGCGGACCGCGATCTCGGTCTTGCCGTAGCCGACGTCGCCGCAGATCAGCCGGTCCATCGGAACCGACTTCTCCATGTCCTCCTTGACCTCGGCGATGGTGGTGAGCTGGTCGGGCGTCTCCGCGTAGGGGAAGGCGTCCTCCAGTTCGCGCTGCCAGGGGGTGTCCGGCCCGAAGGTGTGGCCGGGAGCGGCCATGCGGGCGCTGTAGAGCTTGATGAGGTCGGCGGCGATCTCCTTGACCGCCTTCTTCGCTCGCGCCTTGGTCTTGGTCCAGTCGGCGCCGCCGAGCCGGTGCAGGGTCGGGGCCTCGCCGCCCACGTACTTGGTGACCTGCTCCAGCTGGTCGGTGGGGATGTAGAGGCGGTCGCCGGGCTGGCCGCGCTTGGCCGGCGCGTATTCGACGAGCAGGTACTCGCGGGTGGCGCCCTGGACCGTCCGCTGGACCATCTCGACGTAGCGGCCCACGCCGTGCTGCTCGTGGACGATGTAGTCGCCGGCCTCCAGGGTCAGCGGGTCGATGGTCTTGCGGCGCCGGGTCGGCATCCGGCCGAGGTCCTTGGTGGCGGTGCGCTGGCCGGTCAGGTCGGTCTCGGTCAGCACGGCCAGGCGCAGCACCGGGTCGACGAAGCCGTTGTCGATGGAGCCGCAGGCGACGTGGACCAGGCTCGGTTCCAGGGCGCGCAGTTCCGGCTCCAGCCGGGCGGCGATGCCCTCGCCGCCGAGCACCTCGACGGTGCGGGCGGCCGGGCCGTGGCCCTCGGTGAGGTAGACGGTGTGCCAGCCGTCGGCGATCCAGCCCTTGGTGTCGGCCAGTGCCCGGGCGGTGTCGCCGCGGTAGGCCTCCGGGGCGTGCATCCCGAGCTTGAGGGTGTCGCTGCCGCCGGCGCTCTCGTCGGCGGCGAAGGGGGACACCGACCACCACATCATGCCGAGCTCGCGGGCCCGGTCGCGGACGTCGGCGATACCGCGGAGCGAGGCCGCGCCCACGTCGATGGGGGCCTCGCCGCCGCCCGCGGTGGCCGCCCAGGAGGCCATCAGGAATTCCTGGCTGGTCGCCACGAGGTCGGCGGCCCGGGTGCGGACCCGCTCGGGGTCGCAGACCACGGCCATCGACCGGGCGGGCAGTACGTCGATCAGCAGTTCCATCTCGTCGACGAGGACCGGGGCGAGGGACTCCATGCCCTCCACGGCGATCCCCTCGGCGATCTTGTGCAGCAGTTCGCCGAGCTCGGGATGGGCCTCGGCGAGGGCCGCGGCCCGCTCCCGTACCGCGTCGGTCAGCAGCAGCTCGCGGCAGGGCGGGGCCCACAGTCCGTGCTCGGCGACCTCCAGGGAGCGCTGGTCGGCGACCTTGAAGTAGCGGATCTCCTCGACCTCGTCGCCCCAGAACTCGATGCGCAGCGGGTGTTCCTCGGTGGGCGGGAACACGTCGAGGATGCCGCCGCGCACGGCGAACTCGCCGCGCTTCTCGACGAGCTCGACCCGCGTGTACGCGGCGGCGGCAAGCGCCTCGGTGATCTCCCCGAGGTCGGCGCCGCCGCCTTGGCGCAGGCTGACCGGGACGAGCTCCCCGAGCCCCTTGACCTGCGGCTGGAGCACGGACCGGATGGGCGCGACGAGCACGCTCACCGGCCCCGCGGCCGGGTCGTCCTTGCTCGGGTGCACCAGGCGGCGCAGTACGGCGAGCCGCCGGCCCATGGTGTCGCTGCGCGGGCTGAGCCGCTCGTGCGGGAGGGTCTCCCAGGACGGGTAGTCCACCACCTCGTCGGGGGGCAGCAGCGAGCGCAGCGCGGCGGCCAGGTCCTCGGCCTCGCGCCCGGTGGCGGTGACCGCCAGCACGGTCCGTCCGGTCTGCCGGGCCAGCGCGGCGATCGCGAAGGGACGTGCGGCGGCGGGGCCGACCAGGTCCACGTGCATGCGCCGGCCGTCCCCGGCCGCGGAGACCGCCTCGGTGAGGGCGGCGTCACGGGTGACGGCGTCGAGCAGTCCGTGCAGGCTCATGAAGAGGCTTTCCGTCCGGTGAGGGTCTGGGGGTGTGAAGGTGCGGGTGTGCGGAGCGGGCAACGCGAAGGGCCCGACACGTCGCACGGGCCGGGGGTTCCACCCTACGACGACGCCCCTCGCGCCGCTTTACGATGTTCGTGTTGTGACTGTCCGAGCTCGCCGCGTCGTCTTCCGCCGGGGAGACGACTTCCCCGGAGGAGCACGAGTCCGTGACGAGCAATGCGATAGCCCGCCCGGCGCCGGTGGTACCGGCATCCGCGAAGCCGGACCGGTACGCCTGGGCGCCGCCCTGGCTGGTGGCCGCCGGGCTGTTCGTCGTCTACCTCCTGCTGTCCGTCGGACGGTTCCGGCGGATGGACTGGGCCTCCTGGGACCTGGGGATCTTCGAGCAGGCGATCCGCGCCTACGCGCACCTCCAGGTGCCCGTCGTCGACCTGAAGGGGCCGGGGGCCAACATCCTCGGGGACCACTTCAGCCCGATCATCGCGCTCGTCGCCCCGGTCTACCGGGTCTTCCCCGGGCCCGTGACGCTGCTGGTCGTGCAGGCCGCGCTGTTCGCGCTGTCCGCCGTGCCGGTCACCCGGGCGGCCGTGCGCCTCCTCGGCCGGGCCCGCGGCATCGCCGTCGGCGTCGCGTACGGGCTGTCCTGGGGCATCCAGCGGGCCGTGGAGTTCGACTTCCACGAGATCGCCTTCGCCATGCCCCTGCTGGCCTTCGCCCTGGAGGCGGTGCTCGCGCGGCGCTGGCGGGCCGCCCTGCTGTGGGGGCTGCCGCTGATCTTCGTCAAGGAGGACCTCGGCTTCACCCTCGCCGCGCTGGCCGTGGTGGTGGCCTGGCGGGCCAGGGCCACCGACCGGCGGATCGCCGTGACCGCGCTCGGCGTCGCCGCCGCGGCCTGCGTCTTCGCCGTCCTGGTCTTCACCGTCTTCATACCGGCCTTCGCCACCGCGGGCTACGGCTACTGGGACAAGATCGACGGCGCGGGTCCGCTCGGCGGCATCGGCACCAAGCTGACCACGCTGGCGTGGGTGCTGATCCCCACCTCGGGGCTGCTCGCCCTGCGCTCGCCGCTGCTCCTGGTCGCCGCGCCCACCCTCGGCTGGCGCTTCCTGTCGGGGGACGACCACTACTGGTCCACCGACTGGCACTACAGCGCCGTCCTGATGCCGGTCGTCACGCTCGCCCTCGTCGACGCCATCGACACCCTCCGGCGCAGCGAGCGGCCCCGGCTGCGCTCGTACGCCCTCCAGATGCCGACCGCCGTGCTCGCCGCGGCGCTCGCCCTGAGCGCGACCGCCATGCCGACGGCCAAGCTCGCGGAGGCCCGTACGTACCAGAAACCCGAGCGGGTCACGGCCATCGAGCGGCTGCTCGACCGGATCCCCGACGGGGCGACCGTGGAGGCGGACACCACCCCGCTGACCCGGCTGACCTCCCGCTGCCGGGTCCTGTGGATCGGCGGCAGCAAGGGCGTGGTCCCCGACTGGATCACCATCGACAACTCCTCCAAGTGGGCCGGCGAGGACCCGACCGACTACGCCCGCCAGCTCCACCCCGGCGAGCAGTTCACCCTGGTGGGTGAGGCGGGCGGCATCGTCCTGATGCAGCGGGGGTGACGCGGAACGCCCCGGGAACGACGCCGGTCCGGAACCCGTAGGTCCCGGACCGGCATTCCCCCGAACGACCGTCCGCGGTTACTCGCTCGCGATCGCGTTCAGAACGTTCATCCGCCCTGCCCGGAAGGCCGGGACCAGTGCGGCGAACAGGCCCACGAAGGCCGAGGCGGCGAACACCCCGAGGATCGTCGGCCACGGGATCTCCAGCACCTTCAGGCCCTGGAGCGCCAGCAGCTGCTGCGCGCCGATCCCCCAGCCCATGCCCAGCCCGAGGCCGAGCAGGGCGCCGAAGAGGGCGATGACCACCGACTCCAGGCGGATCATGCGGCGCAGCTGGCGGCGGGAGAGGCCGATGGCGCGCATCAGGCCGATCTCGCGGGTCCGCTCGACCACCGAGAGGGCCAGGGTGTTCACGACGCCCAGGACCGCGACGATGATCGCGAGGCCGAGGAGCCCGTAGACCATGTTGAGCAGCTGGCCGACCTGGTCCTTCAGGGCCTGCTTGTAGTCGGTCTGGTTGCGCACCTTGTACTGCGGGTACTCGGCGAGCGCCGTCTTGACCGACTGGTACGCGGTGGCGTCCGACTGCCCGTCCTGTGCGCTGGCCAGCAGCATGAAGGGGAGCGGCAGCTTGTCGGCCGGGACGTTCGCCCGGGCCGCCTCGGTGCTGATGTACTTCATGCCCTTGTCGAGGTTGCCCTCGTCGCTGGTGATCGCGGCGACCTTCAGCTTGACCGTGTTGCCGCCGGTGAAGGCGACCGTGAGCTCGTCGCCGAGCCGCACCCCGTGCTGGGTGGCGTAGCCGGAACCGACCGACATCGTGTTCGCCGCGTACGCCGCCGCGTGCTCGCCGGCGACCATCTTGCGCCGGATGTCCTTGGCGTACGTCGGGTCGGTGGCGCCGAGCCCCTCCTCCACGGTGGAGCCGTCGGCGGCGGTGATCTTGGCCGCCACCTCGCGGTAGGCGGTGACGTGGTCGAGGCCCTTGGTGGCGCGCAGGGCCTGCTCGGCCTGCGGCAGCACGGGCTGACCGGTCTCGGAGTTGACGATGTAGTCCGCGCCGACCGACTTGTCGAGCTCCTCGGTCGCGGAGGCCACCATCGAGGAGCCGACCACCGACAGGCAGGCGACCAGCGCGAGGCCGATCATCAGCGCGGCGGCGGTGGCACCGGTGCGGCGCGGGTTGCGCAGGGCGTTGCGCTCGGCGAGCCGGCCCACGGACCCGAAGGGCCGCAGCACCACGCCGGAGAGCACCCGCACCACGCCCGCGGCGAGCAGCGGGCCGATCACGATGAAGCCGATGAGGGTGAGGACGACGCCCAGGCCCAGCCAGAGCGAGCCGGGTCCGGCCTTCTCGGCGGCGGTGGCGAGGTAGAGCGCGGCGCCGCCGATGCCGGTGAGGACCAGGCCGAGGACGGCGCGGACGACGCCGGCCTTCTTGTCGCCCGGGGTACCGGACTCGCGCAGCGCGGCCATCGGGGAGACCTTGCCGGCCCGGCGGGCCGGGACGAAGGCGGAGACGACGGTCACGATGACGCCGAGGACGATGCCGACGACCGGGGTGGTCCAGGCGATCGTCAGGTCGTCGGTGGACAGGTGCATGCCCATGGCGCCCATGAGCTGCATCAGGCCGATCGCCAGGCCCACGCCCGCGCCGACGCCCAGGAGCGAGCCGACGACGCCGAGCAGGAAGGCCTCGACGACCACGGACTTCAGGACCTGCCCGCTGTCGGCGCCGATGGCGCGCATCAGGCCGATCTCGCGGGTGCGCTGGGCGACCAGCATCGAGAAGGTGTTGAAGATCAGGAAGATGCCGACGAGGAAGGCGATCCCGGCGAAGCCGAGCATCACGTACTTCATGACGTCGAGGAAGGAGCCGACGTCCTTGCGGTTGGCGTCCGCGGCTTCCTTGGCGGTCTGCAGCTTGTACGTGTCCGCGCCGACGGCCGTGGCGATGTTCTGCTTGAGCTGCTCGTCGCTCACCCCGTCCTTGGCGGTGACGTTGACGTGCGTGAAGGAGCCGGGGGAGCCGAGCAGCGCCTGCTGCGAGGTGGCGGTGTCGAAGTAGACGATCGCCGCACCCGGGTTGGTCACGGTGAAGGTGGCGATACCGCTGATCTTCGCGCGGATGTCGCCGGTGATGGCGATGGTGCGCAGTTCGTCGCCGAGCTTCAGGTGGTGCTTCTCGGCGGTGTCGGCGTCGACCATCACCTCGGTCGGGCCGCGCGGCGCGTTGCCCGAGGTGATCTTCATGGACTTGAGCTCGTTGTCGCTCCAGTTGCCCGCGATGGTCGGGGCGCCGGTGGTCGAGCCCATGTTCTCGTTCTTGGAGTTGACCACCGTGACGGACATCGAGACGACGCCGCCCTCGGCGCTCTTGACGCCCTCGGCCTTGCGGACCTGCTCGACGGCCGAACCGGACAGGATCTCGGGGCGGCCGCGCTCGGGGGTCTCGTCCCCCTCCGCGGCCTCCTTCGGGCTGACGGTCACATCGGAGCTGGTGACGGCGAACAGCTTGTCGAAGGTGGTGTTCATGGTGTCGGTGAACACCAGGGTGCCGCAGACGAAGGCGACGGAGAGCAGGACGGCGACGGCGGAGAGCGCCATCCGCCCCTTGTGGGCGACGAAGTTGCGCCGCGAGGTCTTCAGGACGGTGCTCATGAGGTCCGCCCGCGCGCGTCGAAGTCCTTCATGCGGTCCAGGACCTGTTCGGCGGTGGGCCCGTACATCTCGTCGACGATCCGGCCGTCGGCGAGGAAGATGACGCGGTCCGCGTAGGAGGCGGCCACCGGGTCGTGCGTGACCATGACAATGGTCTGGCCGAGCTCGTCCACCGAGCGGCGCAGGAAGCCGAGGACCTCGGCGCCCGCCCTGGAGTCCAGGTTTCCGGTCGGCTCGTCGCCGAAGATGATCTGCGGGCGCGCGGCGAGGGCGCGGGCGACCGCCACGCGCTGCTGCTGGCCGCCGGAGAGCTCGGTCGGGCGGTGCTTGAGGCGGCCGGCGAGACCCACCGTCTCCACGACCCGGTTCAGCCACTCCGCGTCGGGCTTGCGGCCCGCGATGTCCATGGGGAGCGTGATGTTCTCCAGGGCGTTGAGCGTGGGCAGCAGGTTGAAGGCCTGGAAGATGAAGCCGATCCGGTCGCGGCGCAGCTGCGTGAGCTTCTTGTCCTTCAGCCCGGTGATCTCGGTGTCGTCCAGGTGGATCTGGCCGCTGGTCACCGTGTCGAGACCGGCGAGGCAGTGCATCAGCGTGGACTTGCCGGAGCCGGAGGGGCCCATGATCGCAGTGAACCGGCCGCTCATGATGTCGACGTCGACGTCGTCGAGGGCGACGACACGCGTCTCCCCGGAGCCGTAGGCCTTGACGACCTTGCGTGCCCGGGCCGCGACGGCTGCATGCCCTCCAGTACCCCCGTGCCTGGTTTCGGTCATAGCCGTTGTCACGGTCTTTCTCCTTCTTCGAATGCGTGCGTCCGATGTGCGCGTCGCCGTCATGAGTCTCCGCCGGGCGGGTCGACGGCGCGCTGGTGCCCATCGCCGTATCCGCCCGGGGGTTAACCCCACCCCCCGGCTCTGCTGCGTAGGTTCCAGTCAAGGAGACATCGGGCCACCCCACCTCCTCCGCCGGGAGGAACGGCCCCTGGCCCGTTGTGCGGAGGGACCCCTAGGGGATCTGCACCCTTCGGCGTACCGACCCTGAGGGATACCGCCCGGCACGCGGCGGTGAGATGGTGTTCCCCGCAGTTACGTGCAGGGGGAAGGAATCTCGGTGGCATCGGCGGAGAGCACGGGCGCGAGTCCGGACGGCATACCCGCGGGGCGTCCGGACCACACGTCCGGGGCGGGGGTTTCGGCCAGGTCCGGGACCGGCGGCGCACCCCCGAAGAAGCCGGCCGCCCGTCCTGCGGCACCGGTCGTCGCCTCGCTGATGCTCGGCATGGCCCTCGTCGCCCTCGACAGCACCATCGTCGCCACCGCCGTCCCGCAGATCGTCGGCGACCTCGGCGGATTCTCCGTCTTCTCCTGGCTGTTCTCCGGCTACCTGCTCGCGGTGACCGTCACCCTGCCCGTCTACGGGAAGCTCTCCGACACCTTCGGCCGCAAGCCCGTCCTGCTCTTCGGCATCGGCCTCTTCCTCGTCGGCTCCCTGCTGTGCGCGTCCGCCTGGAACATGGCCGCCCTCATCGCCTTCCGCCTCGTCCAGGGCCTGGGCGGCGGCGCCCTCCAGGGCACGATCCAGACCCTGGCCGCCGACCTGTACCCGCTGGCCGAACGGCCGCGGATCCAGGCCCGGATGTCCAGCGTCTGGGCCACCTCCGCCGTGGCCGGCCCGGCGCTCGGCGGACTGCTCGCCTCCTATGCGCACTGGCGCTGGATCTTCCTGATCAACCTGCCGCTGGCCGGCGCCGCCCTGTGGATGATCGCCCGTCACCTGAAGGAGCCCGTACGGTCGCCCGGGCGCCGGGGCCCCGTCGACTGGGCGGGGGCGCTGGGCGTCTTCGCCTGCGGCGGACTGCTGCTCTTCGCGCTCGTCCAGGGCGGGGTCGCCTGGCCCTGGCTGTCCGCCCCCTCGCTGGGCCTGCTGGGCGCGAGCGCGGTGCTGGCCGCCGTCGTGGTCCGGGTGGAACGCCGGGCCGAGGAACCGATCCTGCCCGGCTGGGTGTGGCGCCGGCGCACCATCGCCGCCGTCAACCTGGCCCTGGGGGCACTTGGCCTGCTGATGGTCGCGCCCATGGTGTTCATGCCGACCTACGCTCAGTCCGTGCTGGGCCTCGGCCCCGTCGGCGCCGGCCTGGTCATGTCGGTGATGACCCTGAGCTGGCCCGTCTCCGCCGCCCTCAGCCAGCACGTCTACCGGCGCATCGGCTTCCGGAACACCGCGGCCGTCGGCATCGGCCTGGCCGCGGTGATCCTGTACTCCTTCACCCTGCTCCCCTACCCCGCCCGGCCCTGGCAGCCCGCCCTGATCATGCTGCTGCTGGGCGGCGCCCTCGGCCTCTTCCAGCTCCCGCTGATCGTCGGGGTCCAGTCCACCGTGGGCTGGGCCGAGCGCGGGACCACCACGGCCTCGGTGCTGTTCTGCCGGCAGGTCGGCCAGAGCGTCGGCGCCGCCCTGCTCGCCGCCGTCGCCAACGCCACCATCGCCGCCCGCCTGGCGGACGCCCCCGTACCCGGCCTCCCGGAGCACCTGGACGACGTGGCCAAGGCCCTGGACCGGCCGGAGCTGCTCCCCGCGGCCGCCGCCGACTACCTGCGCGAGGCGGTGGCCGTCGCCGTGGAGCACATCTTCCTCGGCGCGACGGCCGCCGCCGTGGCCGCACTGCTGGTGCTGCTGCTGGTGGCCCCGCGCCGGTTCCCCGTACTGCCCGACGCGAACGAGGAGTAGCGGGAGCGGGCGGAACACGGAGGGTCGGCTTGTCATGGCCGGGCCAGTAAGTGACCCTCGTGGCAGGACCGTATCCGGGGGGACGACGACATGGCATCCGCACTCTGCGCACTCGCATTACTGGCCGCGCTGGCCGGCCCGCTCTGCCTGCGGCTCAGCCGCCGTCCGGGCTTCGTCACCGGCCGCGACGGCCGCCTGTCCACCTCGACGGCCCTCGCCCTCGCCTGGACGGTGATCCTGCTCTGGCTGCTGCTGGCGGTCCTCGGCTACGGGCTCACCGCGGGCGGCGGCGTCGCGTACTTCCGGGGCCCCGACGGCCCGCTGTCCTCCCTGACCACGGTGTACCTGCCGCTGCTCGGCGGCCCGTACGTGGCCCTGATCGCGGCGAAGGCCGTCGTGGGCCTGCGCGTGGAACACGGCACCCTGGCCAAGCCGGCCGCCCGACCGACCGGCTCCGGCCGACGGCCCCTGCGGGAGCTGATCGCGAACGACAGCGGGCGCACCGACCTGGTGGACCTCCAGTACGTCGCGCTCAGCGCGGTCACCATGCTGTACGTGGTGCTGTTCTTCCTCGCGGACGTGGGCGGCGGACTCCCGCGCCTGCCCGCCGAGATGTGGGCCCTGACGGGCGCCCCGGCGGGCGCGTACCTGGTCAACAAGCTGGCCGTGCGCGCGAACCCGGTGATCACACAGGTCTCGCTGGACGACGGCCGGCTCACGGTCGAGGGCGGCGGCTTCGCCCCGGACCCGGCGGGCCCCCCGACCCTCCTCACCGTCGACGACACCCCCCTCCCGGTACGGGCCGACCCCCTCACCGGCGCCCTGACCGCCACCCTCGATCCCCCGAGGACACCTCCGTTCGCGGTGGTCGTCACGGCCCGCGGCCTGCGCAGCGATCCGTACTGCTACGCGTCCCCGTCGAAGCCGGCCGTCCCGGCCCAGCAGCAGCCGGCCGAATCCCGGCCGTGAGCCCTTCCCCGGTCCGCCCGTCCTGGCGGGCCCCGATGAAGACGTGGCACCGCCCGGTGCACACCCGCGAGCGGCACGCCGAGATCCCCACGGCCCACGGCAGGTACACGCTGCTGCGGGAACCCGGCCCGCGCCTGACCGCCGACGCCAAGGCCGAGGCGTGGGAGCGCCGGCAGTTCGTCCTGGACGGCGACACCGTCCTGGAGATCGACGATGCCGGGCTGCCGGGCGAGGGCATGCGCAGGAGGGTGCGGCACGGCATCCACGGCCGGCTCGACGGCGTGCCGTTCACGGCGCGGGCCGCGGGCAGATCGCTGCGGCCGAGCCGCCGCGGCATCCGCTTCGCCCTCGACGACGGACGGACCCTGTCGTTCACCGTGCACCTTCGCCTCGCCGCTCCAGGAGGTGCTCCAGACACCCCCTACGGGGTGTCGCCCTTGTGGCGGGCGTAGTACCGGGCCACCCGGGCGCGGTTGCCGCAGGCCGACGCCACGCACCAGCGGCGGCGGGGGTGCGCCGGCAGGAAGAGCAGGACGCAGTCGTGGGCCTCGCACTCGCGCACCTGCCCCACCCGGGGGTCCGTCAGGAGCTCCGCGGCCGCCTCGGCCAGCTCCGCCGCGAGCCGCCGGGCCGGCTCGGCGCCGCGGTGCGCGGCGGCGGCCGTCCCGCCCTCCTCGGTCCAGGCCAGCACGCGGTACGAGGGCGCCGCGGCCAGGGCCTCGTTCAGTACGCGCAGCGCACCGGCCGGGGGCCGCTCACCGCGCCGCACCGCGTCGAGCGCCGGGCGCGCGGCCTCCCGTACGGCCCGCACGGCGGCCACCTCGGCCGCACCGACCGCTGCGACCGGGGTCAGCCGCCCCGTCTGCGCGGCCAGCCAGGCCGCGAGCCCGGCCGGGTCGGCGACGAGGTCGCCCGTGGCGGCCCCGGTGTTGAGGAGGTCCAGCGCGAGGGGCTCACCGGTGAGCGGAAAGGTCACTGTCACCCGACTAATGCTACTTCAAAGCCTTGACCCATTAGTGATCACTCGGTAAGACTAATGGAAACAAGGACGCAGGAGGCATGTGATGACCACGGCTCGCCGCACCATTCCCACCATCCGGCACCGCACCGTCGACGTGGACGGGGTCCGCGTCGCCTACCGCGAGAGCGGCCCCGCCGACGGACCCGTACTCCTGCTCCTGCACGGCTTCCCCACCGCCTCCCACCAGTTCGCCCGCCTGATGGACGCGCTCGGCGACACCCCGTACCGCCTGATCGCCCCCGACTACCCCGGCTTCGGCCGCACCGGGACCCCGGCCGGATTCACCTACACCTTCGACCGGCTCGCCGACGTCGTCGAGGGCTTCACCGACGCCCTCGGACTGGACCGCTTCGCCCTGTACGTCTTCGACTTCGGCGCACCGGTCGGGCTGCGGCTCGCCACGCGCCGCCCGGAGCGGGTGACCGGCCTGATCGTGCAGAACGGCAACGCCTACGAGGAGGGCCTCTCGGACGCGGCCCGCGAGTTCGCCGGCCTGCGGCGCGAGGTCCCGGGCAACGAGGAGCGCGTCCGCGGCCTCTTCACCCTGGAGGGCACCCGCTTCCAGTACGAGACCGGCGTCGCCGATCCCGATCTCCTCTCCGCCGACAGCTGGACCCTCGATGTGCACCACCTCGGCCTGCCGGGCCGCGCGGACGCCCAGGCCGACCTGGCCTTCGACTACGCCTCGAACTTCGCCCAGTACCCCGTCTGGCAGGCCTGGCTGCGCTCCGCCCGGATCCCGGTGCTGGTCGTCTGGGGAGCGGGCGACCCCTTCTTCACCCCGGCGGGCGCGAAGGCGTACCTCCGCGACGCCCCGGACGCCGAGGTCCACGTCTTCGAGGGCGCGGGCCACTTCGCCCTGGAGACCCACCTGCCGCAGATCGCCCCGCTGATCGAGGACTTCCTGGGCGGCGCCGCGGGGGCCCGGTGACCTCCGCCACCACCAGGAACGGAAGGGTCACCTTCACGTACTGAGTCCGTAACCGTCCGTCAGAATCCAGTCGCCGGTGCCCCCGCCGGGGAATGAACCGAGCGATCGTCCAGTCCATTCGCTCACGGGGGCCACCATGCGCACCAGTTGGAGAACCTACGCACTCGCAGCCGCGGCCCTCGCCGCGCTCCTCTCGTCCGCGGCCTGCAACCCGGGCCTCGCGGACCCCAAGAACCCCACCCCCTCCGGCAGCCCGTCCGGCGCGTCGGCGGCACCGGGCACGAAGAGCCCCCCGCAGGGCTCGGCCGCACCCACGACCGCACCCACGGCCACGCCGGCGGGCGCGGTGGCGTGCAACGACAACGACCTCAGCATCACCACATCGGTCTGGCGTCAGGACTCGGGGCAGCACCTGCTCGTCACGGCCACCAACTTCACCGACAGGACCTGCACCCTCTACCACTACCCGTACATCGGCTTCGGCGCCGTCATCGAGGGCCCGATCGACCCGATGGGGTCCGCGCCGCGGGCGATCGCCACGATCGGGCCGAAGGAGAAGGCGTACGCGGGCCTGTTCCTCTTCCGCGGGAGCGAGCCGACGGTCGCCGTCGAGGCGGTGTCCATCGGCTACCAGGACCGCGCCCTCAACAGCAACAGGGAGTCCGCGATGCTGGACGTCGCCCTGTCCAAGGAGATCGGCTCCCTCAACGTGGGAACCAACGCCCGCGTCACGTACTGGAACCGCGACCTCGGCGCGATCGAGGACTTCCTGTTCCGGTCGGGCACCCGCTAGGCCGTCCCTTCCGGATCCGGCCGGGCCCGGACCGGTGCCGGACCGGGGCCGGACCGGGGCCGGACCGGGGGCCGGGCCCGGCGGAAATGGCTGGCGGCAGGTCCGATCGGCCGGTAGGAAGGGCGTCATGAGCACCTCCGCCGCACAGGCCCCCGCAGACCGGCCGACCTTCGTCCGCACCACGCTCGACCTGGGCGATGTACTCCTGCACCCGTGGGGCCGGGCGATCGCCCGGCCGGACGTGATGCTGGACGGACTGATGGCCGCCGCGGCGGACCCGCTGATCTCCCTCTGGAACCCGCTCGCGACAGCGGGCCGCGAGGACGCCCTGGCATGGCTGGAAGCGCGCGACGGAGGCTGGGACCGCGGCGCCGGCGCCTCCTTCGCCGCGCTGGACGCCGCCGACGGCGCCCTGCTGGGCAGCGTCTCCCTGCGCTGGGTCGACCGCGAGGACGGCCTGGCGATGATCGGCTACTGGGTGCTGCCGAACGCCCGCGGACGGGGCGTGGCCACCCGGGCGACGAAGGCGGTCACCGGCTGGGCCTTCGCGACGACCGACGCCCGCCGGATCGAGATAGCCCATGCCGTCGGCAACGAGGCCTCCTGCCGGGTGGCCCACCACTGCGGCTACCTCCCCGAAGGCACCCTGCGCGCGTCGCACCGCTTCGGCGACGGGGTCCACCACGACGAGCACCTGCACGCCCGCCTGGCCACCGACCCGGAACCGGCCGACCCCACGGCACCCACCGCCCACCCGAGCGGCACGGCCTGAGCCTTCTCTTCCGGATCCTGCCGGGCCCGCGACGCCCGGCAAGGTCCGAAAGAGACGGTCTAGCCCTCCGCGGGAGCCCGGCCCGTCAACGCCGCCAGGCTGGAGCGGACATGGTTCATGTGCGCCCGCATCTCCTCCGCCGCCTCGCCGTGCTCCCGCAGGATCCTCCGCGTCTCGCGCTCGGTCCGCTCCTCCGCCACCCGCGCCCCCGCGACCAGCTCCGCGGCCCGTGCCTCCGCGTCCTCCAGCCCGTGCCGCGCCGACTCCTCGGCCTCCGCGAAGCCGCGCCGCGCCTCCGCCGACCGCGCCTCCGCGTACCGCTCCAGCTCCGCGTGGCGCGCGTCCAGTTCGGCCTCGCGCGCCACCAGTTCCCGCTCCGCCGCCTCCCAGCGCTCCGCCTGCTCCTGCTCGCGCTCCGCCCGCTCCGCGTCCGCCCGCCGCCGCGTCTCGGCCAGCGCGGCCACCGCCTGCGCCCGCCACCCCGCGGCGTCCTCCCGCGCCGCGGCCCGTACGTCGTCCGCCTCGCGCTGCGCCCGCAGCAGCCCCTGCCGGGCCCGGACCTCCGTCTGCTCGCGCACCGCCTCCGCGTCGCCCCGCGCGAGCTCCGCCGCCCGGTCGGCGCGCGCCTCGGCCGCGCCGAGCGTCGCGGCGGCGTCCACCCGCGCGTCCGTCCGTACGGCGTCCGCCTCTTCCTCCGCCAGCAGCAGGATCCGGCGGGCCCGCTCGCTCAGTTCGTCGTACGTCTGCGGGGCCAGCGCGGAGACCGCCTCGCGCAGCCGCGCCGCCTCCGCCTCCATCTGCTTGGCCAGGACCGTCAGCCGTGCCACCCGCTCCCAGGCCTCGTCCCGGCTCCCGGAGAGCCGGGCGAGGTACCGGTCGACCTCTTCCATGCGGTAGCCGCGACCGCGCACGGTCGCAATGGGTGCACTCATCCGGATGCGCCTCTCTCGCGGGGATTCCCGTCAAGGATGCGTCATTTGATCCCGGAAGCCCGAATGGCCGGGCCGAGATCCTGTTCGAAGGTCCCGACCCGGCCATCCAATCGATCATCCGATCAACCGATCAGAGCAATCCGTCCCACATCTGCTCCAGCAGCACCGACCACCAGCTCTCCGGCGAGGCCAGTGCCGCGCTGTCGAGCCCCGCCAGATTCGCCTGGAAATCGACGGTCCAGCGGCCCGCCTGCTCCGGCGTCAGATGCTGCCGCAGCCGCCACATGTGACCCAGCATCGCGAGGGACCGTACGAACTGCGGCAGGCTCGAGTTCACGAACTGCGGCGGAACCGGAGCACCCCCGGGACCGCCCTCCACCGGCACCGCGACGATGTGTGCGGTGCCGTACTGGACGCACAGCGCCTTGCCGAAGTCGCTGCCGACGACCAGGTACGAGCCCGCGTCCGAAGCCGGCTGCACCTGCCGCTGCTGGGCCATCTCGGCCAGCGTCGGCACCGGCTGGCCCGGCACGGCCTGCGCCCAGAAGAACGGCCCGAAATCGACCGGCAGGCCCGACCACATCAGCGTCTGCGCCACGATCTCCGGCACACCCTGGCGGGACACGGCCCGCTGGTCGAACCGGAACACGCCCTGCGGACCGAAGGCCGCCGTCAGCTCCTGCGCGATCGCCTCCAGCGGGATCGCCGGCTGGAGCGGAACCTGCGGCAGCGGCGCACGTACCGGCGCGGGGCGCGCCGGACCGTCCGCCACCTGGTGCAGCTCGCCCTGGTGGGTGAGCAGGTGCCGCATGCCCTGCTGACGGCCCGCGTGGTCCTTGCCGTACGGGGCCACGCTCGTGATCCGCACCTGCGGCCAGGTCTCCCGGATCATCCGGGAGCAGTAACCGCCGGGCAGTTCACAGGACTCCAGCTCGGTGTGCAGCTCCAGCACCTGCTGCGGCGGCACGTTCATGGCGCGCAGCTCGTAGAGGATCTGCCACTCCGGGTGCGGGGTGCCGGGCGCCGAACGGCGGATGAGCTGCTGCTCGGAGCCGTCGGGCGCGCGGTAGCGCAGCACGGCCTGGTAGCCGGGGCCGACGGTGGGCGCCCCGGTCGGAGCCGGGGGCTGCGGACCGGTCCCACCGGGCGCACCCGGCGGCGGGCCGGGCGGACCGGGCGGACCGGGCGGCTGGGGCACGCCGGAGCCGGCCAGCATCGTCGCGGCATGGTCGATCCCGCCACCGGGCGCACCCGGGGCACCAGGAGCGCCGGGCGGGCCGGGCGGCTGCGGTACGCCGGGACCCGCGAGCATCGTGGCGGCGTGATGGGCCCCGCCACCGGGCGCACCGGGGGCACCGGGGGCACCGGGCGCGCCGGGAGCCCCCGGCGGGCCGGGCGGCGCGGGCGGCTGACCGGTGACGGACGGACCGGCCAGCATCGTCGCGGCGTGGTCGATGCCGCGGCCCTGCGACCCGGGAGCCCCCGGCGGACCGGGCGGCGCCGGCGGCTGACCCACACCCGGAGCACCCGGAGCACCGGGCGGACCGGGCGGCGCGGGCGGCCCACCGGTGACGGACGGGCCGGCCAGCATCGTCGCGGCGTGGTCGATGCCGCGGCCCTGCGACCCGGGAGCCCCCGGTGGTCCGGGCGGCTGCGGAACACCGGGGCCGGCCAGCATCGTCGCGGCATGGTCGATCCCGCCCGCGGGCGCACCCGGAGCACCCGGAGCACCGGGAGCCGCGGGCGCACCGGGCGGACCCGGCGGCGTGGACGGGGTCGACGGCCGGGAGACCTGGGCCTTGCTGGTCGGCGCGTCCGCGATGTCGCTCGCCGCGGAACGGCTCGCCGAACCGCCCGCCGAACCGCCCGCGGGCGGTTCGTCCGGCGTGCCCAGCGCGGGCACGATCGCGGTCCTCGGCAGCTGGCTGCCGCCCGCCATCAGCGTGGTCTTCGCCTCCGGGGCCACCCCGGACGACGGCGCGTCCTCCAGGTCCGACCCGGACAGCGGCGGCGCGAACACGGTCGCGGGCAGCGGCACGGACACGTCGTCCGCACCGGAGTTCACATCGGTACCCGCCCAGGGCGTGGCACCGATCGGCACCGCGGCCGGCACCCCGTCGTTGGCCGTGGGCTCGTACGGGATCTCGCCGCCGCGCCGCAGCGGCACGGCCTCGACGGGCGCCGGTACGGGCCCGGGCGCGGCCGGGGCGTCCGCGGGCGCCGCCGGACCGGAGTCCGCGGCGGCCGGCGCCCGGTCCGCCGGATCGGGGGCCGGCACGGGCGCCGGCGCCGACCTCGGCGCGATCCCCGCCCGGTCCGCGGCCTCCTGCAACCACTCCGGCGGGCTGAGCATGAAGGACGTCTGCTCGGAATCGATCCGCGGCGGCGGGACCGAAGCCTCCGAAGCCGCGGCGGCCACGGCCCCGTACTCCTCCTCGTACCGGCGGATCACCTCACCCACCGGCAGTCCCGGCCACAGCGTCACCTCCCCGCTGTCCCGCGCGATGACCAGCCGCTGGCGGCCGCCACCGGACACGGGACCGGCCGCGCGGTCCTCCGCCCACACCACGAACCCGAGCCCGAACTCCCGTACGCGCACCTCTCGGTGCTGGTACGCGGGCACGTCGCCGTTGATCCACTCCTCGGCGCGCTCCTGCGCCTGCGCAAACGTCACCATCGCGCGCTCACCCCTCCACCGGTGCCGAACCCGACACCGGAACCGAACGTGCGAATCCGCCGTCCACCATCAGACCGGCCACCGTCTCCAGCTCGGGCGGGTTGCCGGCCAGTCGCTCCAGAAAGGCGTCGAAATCAGCACCGCACGGCAGCAACAACCGCTCCACGCGCTCCTGGACCGACCAGCCGTCCCGGTCGCGGGCATCGTCGTACGGGGAGAACCACACCGAGCCGATGCCCTCGCCCTTGACCTTCAGCGCGATCAGCCCGCCCTGGGCGAAGGCCACGCACAGGTAGTCCTTCGTCAGGTGGTCCCGCAGGCACTTGTTGACGTAGACGAGATCATTGACCGCCGCCTCCTCACGCACCGTGAAGAACGGCTGGTCCACCAGCAGACCGAGGTCCACGTCCAGGCCCGCACCGACCGGTGCGCAGCCGCCCGCGGCCTTCAGGAACGAGCGGTACGCCTCCGGCAGCCGGTAGCCGAGGTCCTCCTCGACGCCCTGGACCTGCTCCTCGGCGACCGACACCACGGACTTCGGCAGTCCCAGGTGCGCCGGGCGCACCTCCTGCAACGGCCGCGTACCGCGCTTCTCGTGGTCCACCGGAGCCGTCGTCAGGCCCGCGTGATGCCGCAGCAGGGCCTTCACCTCGACCGGGACCAGCTCCATGCGCCGCGAACCGGCCACGTGGTGCCAGGTCCAGCCGTGCGGGGTCGCCACCGGCCCGACCGTGTCCCACAGCTCGTGCCCGGCGGCCTTCATCGCCGCGTTCGCGGACACGTAGTCCGTCAGCCGCAGCTCGTCCACGCCGAAGCCCTCCGGCGGTTCGGCGATCTCCACGGCCGCGCGCGCGTAGGCGGAGAAGTCCGGATGCCCATTGCCGTCCATCCGCACCCCGTGGGGATGCCGAGCGGCCCGGACCGGGTCCGGGAAGTGCACGACCTGCCCCGAGTAAGCGGCGTTGGGTGGCGCGGCCTGCTGCCCGAGCCGACCTGTCGTCATGGCGGTAGCCCCCTGCTGGATCTGGCTGGTTCACCACAGCCTATGCGCTGGGGCAAGAGCCTCACCCTCGCCCGACCGGCGCACCCGCCCGAGGGCCAGGAACATCCGAATTGATACGAATATTCGACCCCGCTTCCGCATGACAGGTGACGTTTGACAGGCTGTCCCCGCAGCACGGGGGCGTGCGCGACAGCGGTCACCACCGCCGCCACGGGAGGGAAGAGCGCGACCATGCACAACACGGCAACACGCACAGAATCCGGCGACACCGCGCCGAGCGAACCCGGCGCACCGGGCCCGACCGGCCCGGCCGGCGAAGCCGCCGGTCCCGCCGGCGACCCCCGCCTGCGCTGGAGCAGCACCGACGGCCGCCCCGCCGTGCCCGTCCTGCGGTTCCGCCGGGACGGCATCCTCCCCACCGTCGCCGCCGCCCTCTCCGTACGCGGCGAGACCCTCACCGGCACCGCCGGCAAGGCCGACCAGCCACCCGTGCTCCACCCGCTCGTCCAGGACTTCCTGGACACCCTCACCAGCGGCCAGCGCGAGCGCTTCACCGGCAGGTGTCCCGAGGCGATCCTGCTCTCCCGCCACCTCACGGCCGTCGAGGGCGCCCGCTCCCGGCGCGCCTCCCGCAAGCCCCTCTCGCCCAGCGAGGCCCGCCGCTCCCTCAAGCACGCGAAGATCACCGCACGCCGCATCCGCGAGGACGGCGACCCCCTCCACGGCAGCTACGCCCCTCCCTGCCGCTCCTGCGAAGCCCTCCTCGCCCACTTCGGCGTACGCTCCGTCGACCTCACCCCAGCCGAGTAGCCATGACCACCGCATCCGCCTCCTACGACCGCTCCTCGGCCACCCGCTTCCCGGCCGCCGTGGACTCCGCCCTGCGCACCGCCGGCTGGGAGCCGGGCCGCTGGGACATCAAGCAGGCCGAGTACTGGGCCGACGCGCTCCGGGACCACACCACGCCCGCCGGACACCGGCACACCGTCTTCCCGGCCGCCGTCGAGGCGTGGGCGGAATTCGGCGGCCTGACGGTCACCGCGCACGGAGCGGGCCGCCAGATCGCCCCGACGCCGGTCCGGATCGACCCGCTCACCGGACTCCACCTCGCGCGCACCTTCGCCGACCTCGGCCGGGCCCTCTCGACCCAGCTCTGCCCCCTGGGCGTCGAGGCCGACGGCGGCTCCCACCTCGGGATCGACCGCGAGGGCCGCGTCTACGGCATCGACCACACCGGCGACTGGTACCTCGGCACCACCGTCGACGAAGCCCTCACCCTCCTCCTGACAGGCCTCCAACCCACCCGCCTGACCACCTAGCTCCCGTCGGGGTTTCCGACTCCGACCGGCGCTCCACGGCAGTGTGGTGCGCTGCCCCGACGCGTGGGGAGCGGGGACGGGGAGGGGTGTCCCCGCAGGACGAGTGCGCGACCGCCGGGTACGGCCGAGGCATGCCCGCGCGCGCCGAGCCGAGGAGACACCCCTCCCCGTCCCCGCGCACCGGCCCGCACCGCGCCCGAACCCCGGTCCGCAGGACCCGCCCCCGCCGCGCCCGGACCCCGGTCCGCAGGACCCGCCCGCACCGCGCCCGGACCCCGGTCCGCAGGACCCCGCCCGCCCCGCCGAGGGAGCGGCGCCGGCGGCCCGGCTAGGCCGTCGGCAGCACCGCCGAGACGCGGAAGCCGCCCGCGTCCGTCGGGCCGGACACGAACACCCCGCCCAGCCCCAGCACCCGCTCCCGCATCCCGACCAGCCCGTTCCCCCCGCTGGGAAGCCCTGGCTCGGTCGCCTTGCCGTCACAGGGACCGTTCTCCACCTGCATGGCGACCTCCCCCGACCGGTGCGCGAGCCGCACCACGACCCGCGCGCCCGGGGCGTGCTTGTGGCAGTTGGTGAGCGCCTCCTGCACCACGCGGTACGCCGTCTGCTCGACCTCCGCCGCGTACGCAGCCCCCTCGCCGTGCACCAGCATCTCCACGGTCATGCCGGCCGCCCGCGACTGCCCGACGAGCACCTCCAGCTCGTCGAGCGAGGGCCCGTCCTCCATGCCCGCGACCCCCGCGACCCCCGCGGCTCCCGCGAGCGCCATCGCCGCGACGGCCACGGCGGGCACGGGATCCGCTGGGGCCGGCTTGGGCGCCGCCCGCAGGACGCCGAGCATCTCCCGCAGTTCCGTCAACGCCTGCCGCCCCATGTCCCCCACCAGCGCCGCGTTCTTCGCGGCCCGCGCGGGGTCCTTGATCGCCACCGCCTCGAGCGCGGCCGCGTGCACCACCATCAGCGACACCCGGTGTGCGACCACGTCGTGCATCTCCCGCGCGATCCGGGTGCGCTCCTCCGTACGGGCCCACTCGGCCCGCTCCTCCGCCCGGTCCGCCAGCAGCGACAGCTCCCGCTCCAGCGAGTCCGCGCGCTCCTGGAGGCTCTCCATCAGCCGGCGCCGGGCCCCGATGTAGAGGCCGAAGAGCACCGGCGGCACGGTCAGCGCCACCGCGACGAACCCGGACAGCACGACCACGAGCGTGGGGTCGGCCTCCACGTCCCCGCGGGTGCGCAGGTACATCACGACGAAGGTCGCCGCCAGCGACATCGAGGCCAGCGTGGCCGTGATCCGCCGCGGCACCTCGGAGGAGGCCAGCGTGTACATCCCGACCACCGCGAGCAGGAACCCCATCGCGGCCGGCGACACGGCGATCCCCACGAGCACCACGGCGATCGGCCACCGCCGGCGCAGGACGAGCGTGGCCCCCACCACGAACCCGAACAGCACCCCGACCGCGGTCGGCAGCCCCGCCTCCGCGGCGAAGGCCACTCCCTCCCACGCACATTCGACGGCGGACACGCCGCCGAGCACCACGTCCCCCACGGCATCCCGCCGCCGCGCCCACCACAAAGGCGGCCCAGCGCGGCCTTCCACTTCCCCCGTACTGGTCATGCCGTCCAGCGTACGGGCGGCGTTCGCGACGCCCCGGGCAAATACCCGCCACCGAAGCGGCGGGGACGGGTACCGTCGCGGTGAGGGCAGGTGGTACGGCATAGTAGGGACGGCCAGCTTGATCGGTACGCCGAAATGTCCGATTAAGCCACCTAAACTATCCCCTGTGGTGTAATTGGCAGCACTGAGGCTTTTGGTGCCTTATGTCCGGGTTCGAGTCCTGGCGGGGGAGCTGATCGACTCCGGGTCCGGACCGTCAAGGTCGGGACCCGCGTTCGTTCCGGCGGACCGGCGCCCCGGTATCCTTCACGGGTCCACCCCCGAAGCCGAAGGGCACACCCGTGAGCGCCAACCGCCCGGCAGCCGTCGTCGTACTCGCAGCGGGTGAAGGCACCCGCATGAAGTCGGCGACTCCCAAGGTTCTGCACGAGATCTGCGGGCGCTCGCTCGTCGGTCACGTCGTCGCCGCCTCCCGCGAGCTGGACCCCGAGCACCTCGTCGTGGTCGTCGGGCACGCCCGGGAGCAGGTCACCGCGCACCTGGCCGGCATCGACGCCGACGTCCGCACCGCCGTCCAGTACGAACAGAACGGCACCGGGCACGCCGTGCGCATGGCCCTCGAGGAGCTCGGCGGCGGCATCACCGGCACCGTGATCGTCGTCTGCGGCGACACCCCGCTGCTCACCGGGGAGACCCTGGCCCGCCTCGCGCAGACGCACGACGCCGACGGCAACGCCGTCACCGTGCTGACCGCCGAGGTCCCCGACTCCACCGGCTACGGGCGGATCGTCCGGGACGCCGGCGGCGCCGTGACGGCCATCGTCGAGCACAAGGACGCCTCCGACGCCCAGCGCGCGATCCGTGAGATCAACTCGGGCGTCTTCGCCTTCGACGGCGCCCTGCTCGCCGACGCGCTCGGCAAGGTCCGTACCGACAACAGCCAGGGCGAGGAGTACCTCACCGACGTCCTCGGCATCCTGCGCGAGGCCGGGCACCGCGTCGGTGCCGCCGTCGGCAGCGACCACCGGCAGATCCTCGGGATCAACAACCGCGTCCAGCTCGCCGAGGCCCGCGCCCTGCTGAACGCGCGCCTGCTGGAGCAGGCCATGCTCGCGGGCGTCACGGTCGTCGACCCCGCCGGCACCTTCATCGACGTGACCGTCACCTTCGGGCAGGACGCGATCGTGCACCCCGGCACCCAGCTGCTGGGCACCACCCACATCGCCGAGGGCGCCGAGGTCGGCCCCAACACCCGGCTCAGGGACACCCACGTGGGCGCGGGCGCCCGGGTGGACAACACGGTCGCCGAGAGCGCGGTCGTGGGCCCGCAGGCGAGCGTCGGCCCCTTCGCCTACCTGCGCCCCGGCACGAACCTCGGCGCGAAGGCCAAGGCCGGCACGTACGTCGAGATGAAGAACGCGACGATCGGCGAGGGCACCAAGGTGCCCCACCTGTCGTACGTGGGCGACGCGACGATCGGCGAGTACACCAACATCGGCGCCGCGAGCGTCTTCGTGAACTACGACGGTGAGCACAAGCACCACACCACCGTCGGCTCACATTGCAAGACGGGCTCGGACAACATGTTTGTGGCTCCCGTCACGATCGGGGACGGCGCCTACACGGCCGCCGGTTCCGTGATCACGAAGGATGTGCCGCCCGGCGCCCTGGCCGTGGCCCGTGGCCAGCAGCGGAATATCGAGGGCTGGGTGGCCCGCAAGCGTCCGGGCAGTGCTGCTGCCACGGCGGCGCAGTCGGCGGCCGCGGAGGACGCCGAGCGCCCCTGAGGTGAACTGACCGGAAACAGGTACGCCCGTGACGGCGTACCGTGATAGCTGAACGCAATTCGGCTGGCTCACCGTGTGCGGGACGGACGCACATGGGGGCGAGCAGCTTCAACACGTCTGAGGAGACTGTGCTGTGACCGGGATCAAGACGACCGGCGAGAAGAAGCTGATGCTCTTCTCCGGCCGCGCCCACCCCGAGCTGGCCGAGGAGGTTGCGCATCAGCTGGGCGTCGCCCTCGTGCCGACCAAGGCTTTCGACTTCGCGAACGGTGAGATCTACGTCCGCTTCCAGGAGTCGGCACGTGGCGCGGACTGCTTCCTGATCCAGAGCCACACGGCTCCGATCAACAAGTGGATCATGGAGCAGCTGATCATGATCGACGCGCTGAAGCGCGCGTCGGCCCGCTCCATCACCGTGATCGTCCCGTCCTACGGGTACGCCCGCCAGGACAAGAAGCACAAGGGCCGCGAGCCGATCTCGGCCCGCCTGGTCGCCGATCTGCTGAAGACCGCGGGTGCGGACCGCATCCTGACGGTCGACCTGCACACGGACCAGATCCAGGGCTTCTTCGACGGTCCGGTGGACCACCTCTCGGCCCTGAACGTCCTCGCGGACTACGTCGGCGCCAAGGTGGACCGTACGAAGCTCACGATCGTCTCCCCGGACGCCGGCCGGGTGCGCGTGGCCGACCGCTGGTGCGACCGCCTGGACGCCCCGCTGGCGATCGTGCACAAGCGCCGCGACAAGGACGTCGCCAACCAGGTGACCGTCCACGAGGTCGTCGGTGAGGTCCGCGGCCGCGTCTGCGTCCTGGTCGACGACATGATCGACACCGGTGGCACCATCTGCGCCGCGGCCGACGCGCTGTTCGCGCACGGCGCGGAGGACGTCATCGTCACGGCCACGCACGGCATCCTGTCGGGCCCGGCCGCCGACCGCCTGAAGAACTCCAAGGTCAGCGAGTTCGTCTTCACGAACACCCTGCCGGACCCGTCGGACCTGGAGCTCGACAAGATCACGGTGCTGTCGATCGCCCCGATGATCGCTCGCGCGGTGCGCGAGGTCTTCGAGGACGGCTCGGTGACCAGCCTCTTCGAGGAGCAGCAGTAACCACTGCGGTGACCGCTCCGCGGTAGAGGTAGATCCTTTTTGGTGCGGCCTCCCCCGCCGGGTACACTCCATGAGTTGCTCGGCGAGGGAGGCCGTACCTGTTTTCCGGTACGGATGCTCCGTTATCGACGCGCTCTTCGTAGCAGGCCGTTCCGGCCGGGTGACTGTCGTCCGTTTTCCGTCACCCCACGAGGAGTGAGCATGTCCGAGATCAAGCTTGCCGCCCAGACCCGCACCGACTTCGGCAAGGGCTCTGCCCGCCAGGCCCGTCGTGACGCCCTGACCCCCGCGGTCATCTACGGCCACGGCACCGACCCGAAGCACGTCAACGTCGACGCCCACGCCCTGCAGCTGGCGCTCCGCACCCCGAACGTCCTGATCTCCCTGGACATCAAGGACGGCGGCACCGAGCTGGTCATCCCGAAGGCCGTGCAGAAGCACCCGCTGAAGCGCTCGATCTCCCACGTCGACTTCCTGATCGTCAAGAAGGGCGAGAAGGTCACCGTCGACGTCGCGATCGTCACCGAGGGCGAGCTGGCCGCCGGCGGCAACCTGCTGGAGACCCTGCAGAACACCATCTCCGTCGAGGCCGAGGCCACCCACATCCCGACCGAGGTCACCGTCTCGATCGAGGGCCTCGAGGCCGGCGCCACCATCCACGCCAAGGACCTGGTCCTGCCGGCCGGCACCACGCTGGCCGTCGACGGTGACATCGCCGTCCTGCAGGTCGTCGCCCCGCAGGCCGAGGAGCCGGCGGCCGAGGCCGCCGAGGGCGAAGAGGCCTGAGCCTCGCCCCACCCCCTCAGCAGTTGCTGACCGACCGCCGTCCGGCTCCACTGGAGCGGGACGGCGGTCGTCTTCGTAGAGGAACCGAGGAGCTTTTGATGTCGGACGACGCGGCGCCCTGGCTGATCGTGGGCCTGGGGAACCCGGGACCCGAGTACGCGGGCAACCGCCACAACATCGGGTTCATGGTGGCCGACCTGCTGGCGGAGCGGATCGGCGGGAAGTTCAAGGCGCACAAGGCCCGGGCCCAGGTGGTCGAGGGCCGGATGGGTCCGCCCGGGCCGGCGAACCGCCGGGTGGTGCTGGCCAAGCCCATGACGTACATGAACCTGTCCGGCGGCCCGGTGACGGCGCTGCGCGACTTCTACAAGGTGCCGCTGGAGCGCATCGTCGCGGTCCACGACGAGCTGGACATCGACTACCCGACGCTGCGCCTGAAGCTGGGCGGCGGGGACAACGGGCACAACGGCCTGAAGTCGATGACCAAGTCCATGGGACCCGACTACCACCGGGTGCGGTGCGGCATCGGGCGTCCGCCGGGCCGGATGCAGGTCGCGGACTTCGTGCTGAAGGACTTCTCCTCCACCGAGCGCAAGGAGCTGGAGTGGTTCGTGGACCGGGCCGCCGACTCCGTGGAGTGCCTGATCGCCGAGGGTCTGGAGCGCGCCCAGTCGGCGTACAACTCCTGACGGCCGCCCCCGGCGGACATGGGTACGGCGGAGCCCCCGCACCGGCCGGTGCGGGGGCTCCGTCGTGTCCGTGGGGACTCAGCCGGTGTTGCGCAGGCCCGCGGCGACGCCGTTGACGGTGAGCAGCAGGGCGCGGGCGAGCAGCGGGTCGGCTTCCTCGCCCCGGGCGGCGGCCGCGCGCTGGCGGGCCAGCAGGGAGACCTGGAGGTAGGAGATCGGGTCCAGGTAGGCGTCGCGCACGGCGAAGGTCTGCTGGAGCACCGGGTTCGAGCCCAGCAGCTCCTGGGCGCCGGTGATGCGCAGGACCTCGCGGACGGTGAGCTCGTGTTCGGCCTCGATCCGGGCGAAGACGTGCTTGAGGTGGTCGGGCACGAGGGTGTCGACGTAGTGGCGGGCGATCCGCAGGTCGGTCTTGGCCAGTGTCATCTCGACGTTGGACAGGAAGTTGCGGAAGAAGTGCCAGCGTCCGCCCATCTCGGCGAGGACGTCCTCCTGGCCGGCCTCGCGCAGGGCCTTGAGGCCGGAGCCGACCCCGAACCAGCCGGGGACGATCTGGCGGGACTGGGTCCAGCCGAAGACCCACGGGATGGCGCGCAGGCCGTCGAGTCCGGCGCCGGAGTCGGGGCGGCGCGAGGGCCGGGAGCCGAGGTGGAGGTCGGCGAGCTGGTCGACGGGGGTCGCGGCGAAGAAGTACGAGGGCAGGTCGGGGTCCTCGACCAGCTCGCGGTACGCGGCGTGCGCGGCGTCGGAGACCACGTCCATGGCCGCGTCCCAGCGGGAGAGGGCCTCGTCGGACTGGCGGGGTGCGGTGTGCAGGGCGGAGGCCTGGAGGGTCGCCGCGACGGTCAGTTCGAGGTTCTCCCGGGCCAGCGAGGGGACCAGGTACTTGTCGGAGATGACCTCGCCCTGCTCGGTGACCTTGATCTCGCCCTCGAGCGTGCCCCAGGGCTGGGCGAGGATCGCGTCGTGGGAGGGGCCGCCGCCGCGGCCGACGGTGCCGCCGCGGCCGTGGAAGAGGCGCAGGCGCACGCCGTAGCGGTGGGCGACGTCGCGCAGTCGGCGCTGGGCGCGGTGGATCTCCCACTGGGAGGTGGTGATGCCGCCGAACTTGGAGGAGTCGGAGTAGCCGAGCATGACCTCCTGGACGTCACCGCGCAGGGAGACCAGGCGCCGGTAGGAGGGGTCGGCGAGCATCTCGTCGAGGATGACGTCGGCGGCGCGCAGCTCGTCGGTGGTCTCCAGGAGCGGGACGATGCCGATCTTGGCCCAGCCGCTGTGGAGGTCGATGAGGCCGGCCTCGCGGGCGAGGACGGCGGCGGCGAACACGTCGTCGGCGCCCTGGCACATCGAGATGATGTAGGACTCGATGACCTCGGGGCCGAACTTCTCGAAGGCGTCCTTGATGGCGGCGAAGACACCGAGGGTCTTGGCACCGGCGGCGTCGAGCGGGGCCGGGGTGGGGGCCAGCGGGCGGCGGGAGCGCAGTTCCTTGGCCAGGAGCTTCTGCCGGTACTCGCGCGGCATGTCGGCGTAGCGCCAGGACTCCTCGCCGAGCCGGTCGAAGAGCTGGCCGAGGGCGTGGTGGTGGGCGTCGGCGTGCTCGCGCACGTCCATGGTGGCGAGCTGGAGGCCGAAGGCGGCCAGGGTGCGGATGGTGCGGTCCATGCGGCCGTCGGCGAAGAGCGCGCCGCGGTGTTCGCGCAGGGAGGTCTGGATGAGGGTGAGGTCGGTGAGCAGCTCGGCGGTGCCGAGGTAGTCGCGGCCCTCCTCGTGGGGGGTGCCCTTGGCGAGGCGTTCGCGGGTGTTGAGGAGCTTCTGCCGGATGCAGGTGGCCTTGAGGCGGTACGGCTCCTCGGCGTTCAGCCGCTTGTAGCGCGGGCTGATCTCGGGGAGCCGCTCCAGGTCGGCCTGGAGCGAGGCGAGGAGTTCCTCGGTGGCTCCGGTGTAGCGGATGGAGTTGGAGAGCAGTCCGCGCAGGTAGTCGATGAGGTCGAGGGCGTCGGTGATGCCGTGCTCGTGCTGGAGGATCAGCACGTCCCGGGTGACCTCGGGGGTGACGTTGGGGTTGCCGTCGCGGTCGCCGCCGATCCAGGTGCCGAAGGTCAGCGGGCGGGTGCCCGCGGGGATCTCGACGCCGACGCGCTGGAGCTCGGCGGCGAGGTCCTCCAGTACGTCGCCGACGGCGCCCGCGTGCAGCTCGTCGAGGTAGTAGATGGCGTTGCGGGCCTCGTCGGCGGGCTCGGGGCGCACGACGCGCAGTTCGTCGGTCTGCCAGACGAGGTCGATGTTCTCGGCGAGGCGCAGGTCGTGGCGGCGGCGGTCGCCGGCGCCGGTGACGGGCTCCTCCAGCAGGGTGGCGATGCGGCGCAGCTTGTTGAGGACGCTGCGGCGGGCCGCCTCGGTGGGGTGCGCGGTGAAGACCGGGCGGACGTTGAGGTTCTTGACCGTCTCGCGCAGGTGTTCGGGGTCGGCGTCCTTCAGCATGTCGGCCGTGCGGGCGAGGAGCCCGCCCTCGGCGGCACGGTGGGCGCGCAGCTCCTTGCCGCGGTGCACCTGCTCGGTGACGTTGGCGAGGTGGAAGTAGGTGGAGAAGGCGCGTACGAGCTTGGCGGCGGTCTCCAGGTCGGTGTCGCCGAGCAGGGCGGCGGCGGCCTCGCCGTCGGTGCGGGTGAGGGCGCGGACGCGCTCGACGAGGTCGAGGAGGTCCTGGCCCTCCTGGCGTACGAGGGTCTCCCCGAGGAGGTCGCCGAGGCGGCGGATGTCCGCGCGCAGTTCCGCGTTGGCGGTGTCGGCCGGGGTGACGGGGGCCTGGCCCTGGGGGGCCTGGTCAGCACTGCTCACAGGTGCGGCTCCTTGCAGTGTTCGAGCGCTACTGGGCGGTGGGCTCCCGGCGACGTGCGGTGATGCCTTCCCCGGACTCGGTCCGGGGGCGGGATCTCCGCTCCTGATGCGCAGCTCGGGCTGCCCGTGCGGACCGCGCTGTCCGACGGGACCCAGGATAGGTGTCCCGTGCGTGTGCCTGGACAAACGTCTCACCAGGCGGCGCGTGAACACCTCGCGCGCGCTCCTCCTCCTGGCGCTGCCCCCCTTGCCTGCGCACCCGGCTTTGCCATACTTACGATGCCGTAGGTTACGGGTCCGTAGGGTTCCGTAACCAGGGGCCTGCCGACTTCCCTCACCCCCCAGGGGACCCCATGACCACCAGTCCCGATCTGATCGAGGGTGCCACCGCGCCCTCCGACACATCCGAGCCGTCCGCGACACTCGGCGGCGAGAACAAGCGGTCCATCGAGCAGATCGCTCTGCTGCTGTTCATCACCGTGCCCTTCGCGGCCCTGCTGGCGGCGGTCCCGCTGGCCTGGGGCTGGGGGGTGAGCTGGCTGGACCTGGGCCTGATGGTCTTCATGTACTTCCTGGCCTGCCACGGGATCACCATCGGTTTCCACCGCTACTTCACGCACGGCTCCTTCAAGGCGAAGCGGCCGCTGCGGATCGTCCTCGCCGTCATGGGGTCGATGGCGGTGGAGGGGCCGCTGGTGCGCTGGGTGGCGGACCACCGCAAGCACCACAAGTACTCCGACCACGAGGGTGACCCGCATTCGCCGTGGCGGTTCGGGGAGACGCTGCCGGCCCTGATGAAGGGGCTGTGGTGGGCGCACATCGGCTGGCTCTTCGACGAGGAGCAGACCGATCAGCAGAAGTACGCCCCCGACCTGATCAAGGACCCGGCGATCCGCCGGATCTCGCGCGACTTCATCTTCTGGACCATGTTCTCGCTGGCGATCCCCCCGCTGGTGGGCGGTCTGGTGACGATGTCCTGGTGGGGCGCGTTCACGGCGTTCTTCTGGGGCTCCCTGGTCCGGGTCGCGCTGCTGCACCACGTGACCTGGTCGATCAACTCGATCTGCCACGCCGTGGGCAAGCGGCCGTTCAAGTCCCGGGACCGCAGCGGCAACGTCTGGTGGCTGGCGGTGCTCTCGTGCGGCGAGTCCTGGCACAACCTGCACCACGCCGACCCGACCTCGGCGCGCCACGGTGTGCTGCGCGGTCAGATCGACTCCAGCGCGCGGCTGATCCGCTGGTTCGAGCAGCTGGGCTGGGCGACGGACGTGCGCTGGCCGTCGGCGGCCCGCATCGACGCCCGGCGCAGGGAAAACGAGTCGAACGCGGCATGATGGGGGGCGTGGCGATCGACGGCAGCAATTCCAGCAGCGACAAGCCCAGGCGCGGCCGCCGGGTACGGATGACGGGCGCGGAGCGGCGTCAGCAACTGCTGGACATCGGCCGGACCCTGTTCGCGGAGAAGGGCTTCGAAGGCACCTCGGTGGAGGAGATCGCGGCGAAGGCCGGGGTGTCCAAGCCGGTGGTGTACGAGCACTTCGGCGGCAAGGAGGGCCTGTACGCGGTCGTCGTGGACCGGGAGATGCGCCAGCTGCTGGACGGGGTGACGGGGGCGCTGACGGCCGGGCACCCGCGGGAGCTGCTGGAGCAGGCCGCCTTCGCGCTGCTCGACTACATCGAGTCCTACACGGACGGCTTCCGGATCCTCGTCCGGGATTCCCCGGTCGCGCAGTCGACCGGCACGTTCGCCTCGCTGATCAGCGACATCGCCACGCAGGTCGAGGACATTCTGGGTCTGGAGTTCAAGGCGCGCGGCTTTGATCCCAAGCTGGCCCCCCTGTACGCGCAGGCGCTGGTCGGGATGGTGGCGCTGACCGGGCAGTGGTGGCTGGACGTGCGCAAGCCCAAGAAGGCGGAGGTGGCGGCGCACCTGGTGAATCTGGCCTGGCACGGGCTGGACGGACTGGAGTCGAAGCCGCAGCTGGTGGGCCGGCGCAAGAGCTGAACCCCGTGCGCGGGCGGTACGACGGCGCCCCGTCACCGGAGATCCGGTGGCGGGGCGCCGTCGTGTGTGCCGCTACGCGCAGGGTTCCGGGGCCGCCGGGGGTTCCGGGTGATGGCGTTCCAGGAACTCGAGCCGGTTGCCGACGGGGTCCTCCGAGTAGAAGCGGCGGTGGCCCGGCAGGTTGTCGTCCCAGACGACCTGGGCCCCCCGCTCCCGCAGTCTGCTCGCGTACGCCTCGATGTCGGTCACCCGCAGCCCCGGGTGGGCCTTCCTGGCGGGCCGGAAGTCCTCCTCCACGCCCAGGTGCAGCTGGACCGGGCCGGCGGCGAACCAGCATCCCCCGCGGGCGGCCAGCACGGGCGGCTTGGGGATCTCGGTCATGCCGAGGACGTCCGTGTAGTACGCGCGGAGCCGGTCCTCCGAGTCCGGCGGCGCGGCGAGTTGCACGTGGTCGACTGCGGTCAGCACGGTCATGCCTCCTTGCGGGCTACGGCGAAGATGCGGCGGAACGGGAAGACGGTGCCGCGCGGGCCGGTCGGGTAGGCCGCGCGCAGCCGGTCGCGGTATTCGGTGAGGAAGGCGTCCACGGCGTCGCGGTCTTCGCCGAGGGCGGTGAGGACGGGGCGCAGGGCGGTGCCCTTGACCCAGTCGAGCACGGGGTCGGGGCCCTGGAGCAGTTGGTGGTAGGTGGTCTCCCACACGTCGGCGGTGCAGCCGAGGGCGGTGAAGCGGGCGAGGTATTCGGCAGGTTCGAGGAGATGGATGTAGCGGGCGCCGTGGCCGGCGAGCCGGGCCCGCCAGCGCGGGGTGTCGCACTGCTCGGCGAGCAGGGCGTGGCTGGGGGCGGTGAAGTTGCCGGGGATCTGGAAGGCGAAGGTGCCGCCGGGGCGCAGGCCGTTGATCCAGGCGCCGAAGGAGCCGGGGTGGCCGGGGACCCACTGGAGGGCGGCGTTGGAGACGATCAGGTCGTAGGGCTCCTCGGGCAGCCAGGTGGCGAGGTCGCCGTGGCGGAAGTCGAGGCTGCCACCGCCGGGGGTGGGTCCGGCGTACTCCTCGTCCGCGCGGTGGAGCATCTCCCGGGAGAGGTCGAAGCCGGTGATGCGGGCGTCGGGCCACCGGTCGGTGAGGAGGGTGGTGACGTTGCCCGGGCCGCAGCCGAGGTCGGCGATGCGGGCGGGGCCGTGGGGCAGTTCGGGTATGCGGGTGAGCAGGTCGAGGAAGGGCCGTGTGCGGTGGCCCGAGTGCCGGAGGTACTGCTGGGGATCCCAGGTCGGGGCGGACGGCGCGGTGGACGTGGGGGTCCCGGCGCGCGCGGTATCGGAATACATGTTCGAGCCTCCCTGCTGGCGGGGCGATCGGAAGCGGAATCCGTTCCGGCCCCCTCCATGCCCCATGCTCGCTGCATTTATATCTCGATGTCAAGATACTCGTTATCGAGATACTCGGTATGAAGAGACTTCACATCGACAGACCCCTTACACTGATCGGCATGGAGGACGAGGTCGACCGACTGGTGGCGGCATGGCGGCGGGAGCGCCCTGACCTCGACGTGGAACCGCTCGAGGTACTGAGCCGCGTCAGCAGGCTCGCGCGCCATCTCGACCGGGCCCGCAGGCTGGCCTTCTCCGAGCACGGCCTGGAGCCGTGGGAGTTCGACGTCCTGACATCATTGCGGCGCGCCGGCGCGCCCTACCAGCTGTCTCCCGGCCAGTTGTTGACCCAGACCCTGGTCACCTCGGGCACCATGACCAACCGCATCGACCGGCTCGCCAAGAAGGGCCTCGTCGAACGGCTCCCGGACCCCAGCGACCGCCGGGGGGTCCTGGTGCGGCTCACCCCCGAGGGCCGGGACCGCGCCGACCAGGCCCTCGCCGGCCTGCTGGCCCAGGAGCGGGCGATCCTGGCCCAGCTCTCGCAGAACCAGCGCGGCGATCTCGCCGGGCTGCTACGCCAGTTGACCGCTCCGTTCGACAACATCCCCGGCTAGGTCCGCCGGCCGCACGCCGGCCCGCCGGGCCAGGGCCACCGCGGCCAGGGTGGAGTGCACCCCGAGCTTGCCCAGCACGTTCTGCATGTGCGTGCGGACCGTGTGCGGGGACAGGAACAGCCGCGCCGCCACGTCCTTGCGGCCCAGCCCCGCCACCATGCAGCGCAGCACCTCGTGCTCGCGCGGGGTCAGCGACTCCACCAGCCGCTCGCTGTCGGTACGGTGCTTGCGCGCGGCGGTCAGCTCCCGGAGCACCCCGGTGAGCAGGGCGGGCGGCAGGTGCGTCTCCTCGCGCAGCACCCCCCGGATGACCGCCAGCAACCGGGAGAGCGAACAGTCCTTCGCCACCCAGCCCGAGGCTCCCGCCTGGAGCGCGAGGGCGGCCCGGCGGGGGTCGTCGCGCTCGGCGAGCACGACGGTGCGGACCCCGGCGTGGGACACCCGCACCCCCGCGACCAGCGCGATCCCGTCCGAGCCGGGCGGCGGCGCCCCGGAGCCGGGCTCCCGCTGGGCGGGCACGGCCCCCGGGACGGCGCCGAGATCGGCGTCGACCAGCAGGACGTCGAAGCGGCGGCCCTCGGCCGCCGCGCGTTCGAGGCAGCGCAGCGCGGCGGGGCCGCTGCCGGCCGCGGACACGTCCACGTCCGGCTCGGCCGCCAGTGCGGCTGCGAGCGATTCGGCGAAGATGCGGTGATCGTCGACGACGAGAACCCGGATACGAACCACAAAACCCCCAAGGGTAGGGGAACGGACGACGGCGGGTACGGCGCCCGGACCGGGTGATCCGCAGCTGGCCCGGCCGCCGCCGTGACATATCTGCATTACCCCGGACCGGACGACGTACCCGACTTGTCTCGACCCCTGAATCAACACCGGCCCCCACCGGTGTCACGCATCAGCGTAGGCCCGGGGGCGTCCGGCGGTTGGCCGAATAGCAGAAGTTTTCCCAGGGATTTTCCGGCGCGGGCGCTGCGAACCGGCTTTGTGGTGGCTTGAAATCGACTGCGCCGAAGGTCCTGATGGCGGCTTCGGTACCGGGGTGTGCCGCGGGCAGTTGCACGGGGGGCATTTCACCCGGCGTGTGCACGCCGGGCGCCCGCGCACGGCGCCCACCCTCGGCGCACGGCTTTCACGCACACGCCCCCCGCACCGATCGGGGTGCGGGGGGCGCGCAGGACGGCCGGGGTCCGGACGGGGACCGGGGTCCGGGGTCCGGGGGGGAGCCTCAGGTTCAGGAGGTGTGCGTGCGCGCGAAGTTCCACGCGTCCGTGATGATGCCGGTCAGGTCGGAGCGGCTCGGCGTCCAGCCGAGGCGCTCGTGGGCCGTGCGCGCGGACGCGACGAGCATCGCGGGGTCGCCGGCCCGGCGCGGGGCGACCACCTCGGGGATCTCCCGGCCGGTGACCTTGCGGACGGTCTCGACGACCTCGCGGACCGAGAAGCCGCTGCCGTTGCCCAGGTTGCAGATCAGGTGCTCGCCCTCGGCGGCGACCCGCAGGGCGGCCAGGTGGGCCTCCGCCAGGTCGGCGACGTGGATGTAATCGCGCACGCAGGTCCCGTCCGGAGTCGGGTAGTCCTCGCCGAACACCGAGATCGACTCCCGCTCGCCCAGCGCGACCTGGAGGACCAGCGGAATCAGGTGCGTCTCGGGGGTGTGCCGCTCACCGAACTCCCCGTAGGCCCCGGCCACGTTGAAGTAGCGCAGGGACACCGCGGCCAGGCCGTGCGCCACGCACTCCCCCGCGATCATGTGGTCGACGGCCAGCTTCGAGGCGCCGTACGGGTTGGTCGGGGCGGTCACCGAGGCCTCGGTCAGCAGGCCTTCCGTGGGCTCGCCGTAGGTGGCGGCGGTGGAGGAGAACACCAGCTTGCGCACCCCCGCCCCGCGCATGGCGGCCAGCAGGGCCAGCGTCCCGCCGACGTTGTTCTCCCAGTACTTGCCCGGGTTCACCACGGACTCGCCGACCTGCGAGGAGGCCGCGAAGTGCAGCACGGCCTCGTAGGAGGAGTCCAGGTGGCGGGCGGCGTCCTGGATCCGGCCCTCGACGAACGTGGCGCCCGCCGGGACACCGACGCGGAAGCCCGTGCTCAGGTCGTCGAGGACGGTCACCTCGTGGCCGGCCTCCAGAAGGTGGGCCGCGACCACGCTGCCGACGTATCCGGCGCCACCGGTTACCAGGTACTTGCTCACTCGCCTACTGCCTCTCGCGGGGGAGCACGCGCGGGTGCGTGCGCGTGCTTGAGGACTGGCTTACCCGATTCCGCGCCCATGGGGAAATCGGCAGCCGGTTCGCCCCCGCGCCGCCCCCGCCCTGCCCCCGCGCTCGTCCCGGCGGCCGTCCCCGTGCGTCAGCCGCGCGCGGCGGTGGGCGGCGCCGGGGGCAGCGCCCGGTCCAGCAGGCCGGTACGGGCGGCCAGCGCGGCCGCCTCCAGCCGCGACCCCACGCCCAGCTTCATCAGAACCCGCTGCACGTGCGTACGGGCGGTGCTCGGGGCGATCTCCATGCCCGCGGCGATCAGCCGGGTGTCCTCGCCCTCGGCGACCCGCACGAGCACCTCCACCTCGCGCGGCGTGAGCAGCCGCAGCAGCCGGCTGCCCTCGTCGTCGGGCTGGGCGGCGGGGTTCAGGAGCTCCGCGAAGGCCCCCTGCAACAGCTGCGGGGCGATCGCCACCTCCCCCGCCCGGGCCTTGGCCAGGGCCCGCTCCACGCCCTCGATGCGCTCGTCCTGGCGGACGTACCCCGAGGCGCCGGCGGCGAAGGCGGCCGCGATACCGCGCGGGCTGGGCACCGGGCCCAGGACGACCACGGCGATCTGCGGGCGCTCCCGCTTGATGCGGACGACGGGCTCGAAGACCCCGGGCTCGGCGGGGGTGGCGGTGCCGAAGAGGCAGACCTCCGGGGCGCGGCCGATGACCAGCTCGGCGGCGCCCGCGGCCGGGGCTGCGGCGGCCAGTACCCGGTGGCCGCGCAGCTTCAGGGCAGAGGCGAGTGCCTCGGCCAGCAGCCGGTGCTCGTCGACCACCACGACCCGTACGCCCACTGAGGAACCACCCCCCACCCTTCTGCCCCGGCAAGCTACACGCTTGTTCGACGGCGCGCGGGGGATACCGCGCAGAAGCCCCCGATCGGTACGGACCGTTCGGGGGCTTTCGGCGGGGCTGTGCGCATCGGCCGGTGGACCGATCGGCGCGCCGTGCCTCAGCTCGCGGTGAAGGACACGAAGAGGTACTCCGGGTCGGACTTCTCCGAGAACGGCTTGCTGACCGTCGTGCGCGAGATGAAGAACTTGCCGTTGTGGTAGCGGTATTCGGAGTACTCCGGCGAGAAACCGGTCTCGGCGCGCTGGGTCGCCTTGTCCTCCGGGTTCTCCATGAGCAGGGTTTCCTTCATCGTCCTGGGGTCGATGCTGACGATCTGCCCGCCCTTGTCGTACGGGGGGTTCTTGTACGCGATGATGTTCGACCCGTCCATGCGCAGCGGGAACATCGTGTACCGCTCGCCCGCGTCGGCGCGGTCGGTGGTCTGCTTGCCGGTCTCCAGGTCGAAGGAGAGCAGCTCGTTGGTGCGGCCGCTGGAGGACTGGCCCTGGTGCTCGTAGGACGGCAGGTAGAGCTTGCCGTTGCCGACCACCATGTTGACGCACTTCTCGACGTCCAGTCCGCACTTGCCGGCGAAGTCCCCGGAGGCGAGCGGGATGCGGGCCTTGAGCTCGCCCTTGGGGTCGATGACGAAGAGGTCGCTGACACCCGTGGCGTTCTTCGCCGTCTTGCCGACGTCGGCGGCGACGATCAGGGGCTTGGTGGAGACGATGGACGCGTCCTCGATGCCCTGCGAGAGCTTGTACGAGGCGGTGGGTGCACCGGTGGTCGGGTCGAGGAGCTGCCCGTACAGGGTGTAGTTGGGGCTCTGGCCGCACTTGCGGATGGCGCCGAGGGCCTCGCCGCCGGCGTAGCCCACGTCGCGGCAGCCCTCGCCGTCGATCTTGGGCAGCCACAGGGACTTGCCGTCGGCGAGGTTCCAGGCGGTGCCGCCCCCGGAGATGCCGGCCGCGGCAACCGTCTTGCCGCTGAGGGTGACCGTGTTCAGGGAGACGGCCTTGTCGCCGCCGGTGGCGCTCTTGGCGTTGCCGGACCAGACGAGCTTGCCGCCGTCGAGGTCGATGACACCGACCTCGGTGCACGGCGGGTACTTGTTCTCCGGCGTCGCCGCGGCGGCCTTGAAGAGGATCGCCGTCTTGTTCTCGCTGACGTGCTTGGTCGCCCCGCAGATCTCGCCCGGGAGGGGCAGCTCCCACTTCTTGCCGCCGTCGACGACGTTGTAGCCGACGACCTTCGAGAGGTCGGACTTGGCGTAGGTGGAGTCGGTCAGCCAGGAGCCGGCGACCGTGGCGATGTCCGCCGGTACCGGGCTCGGCAGGTTCAGGAGCGTCTTCGACTTCGGGTTGCCGGGCACCTTCTCGGTGCCGGGCACCAGGTCCTGGGGCTTGTCGCCGCCCGGGGAGGCGCTGGGCCCGCTGTCGGCCCGGTCGTCGGTGCCGCCGTCGCCGGAGGTGTACCAGAGGCCGCCGCCGACGATGAGGACGATGGCCAGGAGCGCCGCGCCGACGATCATCAGCTGGTTGCGCTTGTCGTTGCCCGCCCCTGCGGCCGGGTGCTGGAGCGGGGCCGCGGGCGCCGGGGGCGCGCCGAACGGCGGCGGGGTGCCGGGCTGCTGCGGGTAGCCGTAGCCGGGGCCCGTCTGCGGGTACCCGTACGCGGGCTGCGCACTCGGCTGCTGCTGCTGCGGGGCGGGCGGTCCGGGCGGCGGCACGGGCGCGCCGAACCCGCCCGGCGGGGGATCCTGCGGCGCGCCGAAACCACCGGACGGCGGCTGGCTGGGGGGCGGCGGGGTACTCATCGGTTGCTCATGCCTCTCGGTGGGCGGCTGCTCGGACGCGTTCTCACTTGCCGAAGACCATCAGGAGCTTCTCCTCCACGTCCTGGGCCCGCAGATGGTTGACGGAGATGAAGAACCGTCCGTCCACGTAGTCCATCCCCGGGTTGTAGAAGGCGTTCTCGATCGGGGCGGCGGGGCCCGAGGGATGGCGCAGCAGCGCGGTGGGCGTGCCGCCCGCGGCCGGGATCGAGATGACCTCGCCGCCCTGCTCGGACTCGGCGGCCTTGCGGTAGGCGATCAACTGCCCGTCCACGGCCCTGAGCGGGGTGAGGGTGCGCTTGTCCCCGGCCGGGGTGCGCCACTTGGCCTTGCCGGTGGTCAGGTCGAAGGCGACGATCTCGTTGGCCGCGCCTTTTTCCGCCGCGGTGGGCAGGTAGAGGGTGTTGCCGTCGACGACGGACTTGGTGCAGATCGACAGGGCCCGGATGATGCCGGCGTCGCCGCAGCCGAGGGCGAAGCTGCCCTCGCCGGTGACGGTGGCGGTCTGCTTCCCGTCGGGTCCCAGGACGACGATGGCGCGCTTCTTCTCCTGCTCGTTCCCGATGTCGAGGACGGTCGGGTTCACCGAGTAGATGCTGGTGACCTTGAGCTTCGGGGGGAGCCGGTAGGCCCAGGCCTTCGCGCCGGTGACGGGGTCGACGCCGTGGACCTCGGTGTTGGCCTCCTCGTCGGTGCAGGTGACCAGGGCGATCATCTTGCCGTTGCCGGCCTCGTAGGAGTCCGGTTGGCAGCCCTCGCCCCGGGGGTTCGCGAAGAGCTTGTCACCGTTGCTGATCCTGAAGGCGCTGGCGGTGCCGCCGCGGCTGACGGCGACGGTGTCTCCGGTCATGGCCAGGGTGGGGCTGGTGAAGATGTCGAAGAGCCCTTCCTTGGGCACCTCCTTCGACCAGACCTCCTTGCCCGTCTTGAGGTCGACCACGCGCAGCTGGTTGCAGGAGGTGCTGTCCCCCTCGCCGTCGCGGTACATGACGGCCGTCCGGCCCTCGGGCGTGGCCTGTGCGGCGACGGAGCAGATGAGGGCGGGGAAGGGAAGGGTCCACTTCTCCTTGCCGTCGGTGACCGAGTAGCCGTTGAGGTTCTTCCACACGGTCTTGACGACGGTGTCGCCCACCACCCACTGGCCGGCGGAGTCGACGCCCATGCCCGGGCCGTCGACCTTGAGGGTCTTGAGCCACAGGACCTTGTCCTCGCCCTGCTTGCGGCCGGCGTTGAGGTCCGCCTGCTGGGGGCCGGCGTCGCCGTTGCCGTCGCCCTTCGCCACGGAGGGGGAGCCGGACGGCTTGGCGTCGGTGGGCTGCGCGGTCGGCTTCCCGTCCTTGTCGTCGCCGGAGAACGCGACGTAGCCGACACCGCCCAGGACGAGGGCGGCGGCCACCACGGCGGCGATCAGGACGGCGCGCTTCTTCTTCGGCGCCGTGCCGGGGCCGCCGCCGGATGCGGGCGGCGGGTAGCCGTGGCCCGCGTGCTGCTGCACGGTGGGCGGCTGCGGCGGGTAACCGGGCTGCTGGGCGTACGGGTTCTCGCTCGGCGGCGGGAAGCCGTAGCCCTGCTGCGGCGGGCCGGGCAGGTGTCCGTAACCGGAAGGTGTCGGTGGCTGGTTCGGCGGCTGGGGCGGCTCGGTCATCAGCGCACACTTTCGGCATCGGGCGGTCGGGGAGGATGACCTTTCTATCACTGACGGCGCTCATACATCGGGCCGGTCCACCCCCTGTTCCCAAGGGAGGACCGGCCCGTGACGCCGCCGTTATCCGGCCAGTTGGCCCGCGGAACGGGCCGCAGCGGGGCCGATCGCCCCGGCCGCGGTCACGCCTCCTCGGCCAGCTCCAGCCAGCGCATCTCCAAATCGTCGCGGTCCGCGAGGAGTTCGCGGAGCTCCGCGTCGAGCTTGGCCACCTTGTCGTAGTCGGTGGAGTTCTCGGCGATCTGGGCGTGCAGGTTGCCCTCGCGGTCGGCCAGCTTGTTCAGCTGCCGCTCGATCTTCTGGAGCTCCTTCTTCGCGGCGCGCGAGTCCCCCGAGGCGGTGGACTTCGCCGCACCGGCGGTCTGGACGGGCACCGGAGCGGCCGCCTCGATCATCCGCTGCCGGCGCTCCAGGTACTCGTCCAGGCCCCGCGGCAGCATCCGCAGGCTGGCGTCGCCCAGCAGCGCCATCACCGTGTCGGTGGTGCGCTCGATGAAGAAGCGGTCGTGGGAGATCACGATCATGGAGCCGGGCCAGCCGTCGAGGAGGTCCTCCAGCTGCGTCAGGGTCTCGATGTCGAGGTCGTTGGTGGGCTCGTCGAGGAACAGGACGTTGGGCTCGTCCATCAGCAGGCGCAGGATCTGCAGGCGGCGGCGCTCACCGCCGGAGAGGTCGCCGACCGGCGTCCACTGCTTCTCCTTGGTGAAGCCGAACTGCTCGCAGAGCTGGCCCGCCGTCATCTCGCGGCCCTTGCCGAGGTCGACGCGGTCACGGACCCGCTGGACGGCCTCCAGGACGCGCAGGGACGGGTCGAGTTCGCCCACCTCCTGCGAGAGGTAGGCCAGCTTGACGGTCTTGCCGACGATGATCTTCCCGGCGGCGGGCTGGACCTCGCCCTGGGTACGGGCGGCCTCGGCGAGCGCGCGCAGCAGGGAGGTCTTGCCGGCGCCGTTGACGCCGACGAGGCCGACGCGGTCGCCGGGGCCCAGGTGCCAGGTGAGGTGCTTGAGCAGCTCCTTGGGCCCGGCGTGCACGCTGACGTCCTCGAGGTCGAAGACGGTCTTGCCCAGGCGGGCGTTGGCGAACCGCATCAGCTCGCTCGTGTCGCGCGGCGGCGGCACGTCGGCGATCAGCTCGTTCGCCGCCTCGATGCGGTAGCGGGGCTTGGAGGTCCGGGCGGGGGCGCCGCGGCGCAGCCAGGCCAGCTCCTTGCGCATCAGGTTCTGGCGCTTGGACTCCTCGGTGGCGGCGATCCGCTCGCGCTCGGCGCGGGCGAAGACGTAGTCGCTGTAGCCGCCCTCGTACTCGTGCACGTCTCCGCGCTGCACGTCCCACATGCGGGTGCAGACCTGGTCGAGGAACCAGCGGTCGTGGGTGACGCAGACGAGCGCGGAGCGGCGCTCCTGGAGGTGCTTGGCCAGCCAGGAGATGCCCTCGACGTCGAGGTGGTTGGTGGGCTCGTCGAGGATCAGGAGGTCCTGGTCGGCGATGAGCAGCTTGGCCAGGGCGATCCGGCGGCGCTCGCCACCGGAGAGCGGGCCGATGACGGTGTCGAGGCCCTGGCCGAAGCCGGGCAGGTCGAGGCCGCCGAAGAGTCCGGTCAGGACGTCACGGATCTTGGAGTTGCCGGCCCATTCGTGATCGGCCATGTCCCGGATGATCTCGTGGCGGATGGTCGCCCGGGGGTCGAGGGAGTCGTGCTGGGTGAGGACGCCCATGCGCAGGCCGCCGGACTGGGTGACCCGGCCGGTGTCGGGCTCCTCCAGTTTGGCGAGCATCCGGATGAGGGTGGTCTTGCCGTCGCCGTTGCGGCCGACCACGCCGATCCGGTCCCCCTCGGACACGCCGAGGGAGATGCCGTCCAGCAGGGTACGTGTGCCGTACACCTTGCTGACTGCCTCGACATTGACCAGATTGACGGCCATCAGACGCGCTCCAGGGAAAGGGTGTGGATCAGCCCCTCAGCCTAACCCTCCGGGCCGGGGCAGACCGTTCTACGAGATACCAGCCGCCCAGTGCCATCGCGATGGCGGCCGGAGCGGTGACGGGCAGGGCGATCAGCGTGGCGCTGTGCCCGTCGAGCAGGCCGCCGAGCCCGGTCATCGACAGGCCCAGGACGCCGAGCAGGCACAGGGTGATCCCGAGCGCGGCGAGCGGACCGCCGGTGCGGCGGGGGGCCGGGCCCGGCGCCTGCCCCGGGGCGGGGGCGTTCGGCCGGGGCGCCTCGAAGCGGCGGAACAGCGCGACGAGTCCGCCCGTGACCAGGGCCGCCGCCAGGATCCGTACCGGCACCTGCGCCCACCAGGCGGCGGTGGCCGGGGCGGGCAGGTCGAGGCCGAGCGCGAGCTGCGCCCCGTACACGCCGAGCATGGCGGTGAGGTGCCACAGGAAGGCGGTCATGGCGAGGCCGTTGGCGGCGACGACCCCGCGCCAGACGCGCGGGCGGCGCAGCCAGGCGGTGGCGGGCCGGGCCAGCAGCTGGACCGCGCCGACGAGCCACAGGCCGTGGCAGAGCAGGGCCAGGGTGGGCGGGGCCATGTTGGACACCTTCTCCCCGGGCATCCCCACCATGGACAGCGGGTACGGGCCGTACGCCACCAGCAGGGCGGCCGTGACGAGACCCGCGGCGGCGAGGACGGCGGGCCGGCGGATCCGGCCGTCGGCGCGCAGGAAGCCGAGCTGGTGGACGGCGAGCCAGACGAAGGCGAAGTTCAGGAACTCCACGTACGGGACCCCGAGCGCGAAGCGCAGTACGTCCACCAGCGCGGCCGCCCCGGCCAGTGCGGCGAAGGCGCCCCAGCCGTGGCGCTCGTGGAGCTTCAGCAGCAGCGGGGTGAAGGCGACCATGGCCAGGTAGATCCCGATGAACCACAGCGGCTGGGTGACCAGCCGCAGCGCCGCCCCGGTCAGCCCGCCGCCGCCCCGGCCGGCGAGCTGCACGGCGAGCGCGAGCGCGGCCCACACCACGACGAAGACGAGGGTGGGGCGCAACAGCCGCTGGAGCCGGGCCCGCAGGAAGACGGCGTAGACGGGACCGTCGGTGCGGCGGGCGAGGGAGCGGTAGGACAGGGCGTGCGAGAACCCGCCGACGAAGAAGAAGACGGGCATGATCTGCAACCCCCAGGTGAGCACCTGGAGGGCGGGCACGAGGGCGAGCAGATTCCCTATGCCGTCGGCGCTGACGGCCGCCATCAGCCAGTGCCCGGCGATGACGGTGCCGAGCGAGGCGACGCGCAACAGGTCGACGTACCGGTCGCGGTCGGCGGGGGTGGCCTCGGCCATGGCGCGTGCGCTGACTGTCATGGACCCACGGTCGCCCGCGCGGGCCGCCCCCCGACAGGGCGCGGATACTCAACTCCGCCCTGAGTAGCCCGCGGCGCGCATTCAGCCTCGCCGGCGTTTGAGGCGCGGGGTCCGGGGCGGAGCCCCGGCGGCCGGCCCGCGGGGTCAGGACGGCAGGACCGTGGCACCCGCCGCCGGGCTGGAGGCGATCCGCGTGGCCCGGCACGTGCCGGAGGCTTCGAGCGCGGCCGCGACCTTGGCGGCGGTCTCCTCGTCCGCGACGAGGAAGGCCGTGGTCGGTCCGGAGCCGGAGACCAGCGCGGCGAGCGCACCACCGTCCACGCCCGCGGCCAGCGTCCGCGCGAGCTGCGGCCGGAGCGAGAGCGCCGCCGCCTGGAGGTCATTGGCCAGTACCGCGGCCAGCGCGTCCGGATCGCCCGAGGCGAGCGCCGCCAGCAGCGCCGGCGAGGCTTCGGGGGCCGGGACCGGGATGCCGGCGGTGAGCCGGTCGAACTCGCGGAACACCGCCGGGGTGGACAGCCCCCCGTCGGCCACCGCGAACACCCAGTGGAACGTCCCCGCCCCGACCGGCGTGAGCAGCTCACCGCGGCCGGTGCCGAGCGCGGCCCCGCCGACCAGGCTGAAGGGGACGTCGCTGCCCAGCTCCGCGCAGATGTCGAGGAGCTCGGCGCGCGGGGTGTTCAGGCCCCACAGGGCGTCGCAGGCCAGCAGGGCCGCCGCACCGTCCGCGCTGCCGCCCGCCATGCCGCCCGCCACCGGGATGTTCTTCGCGATGTGGAGGTGGACGTCGGGTTCGATGCCGGCCCGGGCCGCGAGGATCTCGGCGGCGCGCGCCGCGAGGTTGGTGCGGTCCAGCGGGACCTGGTCGGCGTCCGGGCCCTCGCAGGTGATGCTCAGGGTGTCGGCCGGGGCGGCCGTCACCTCGTCGAACAGCGACACGGCGAGGAAGACGTTGGCCAGGTCGTGGAAGCCGTCGGGGCGGGCCGCGCCCACCGCCAGCTGCACGTTGACCTTCGCGGGGACCCGTACGGTCACGGCCGTCCGGCGCGCGCTCACAGTGCGGGCCTCTGCGCCGCGGGCTTGTGCTCGGCGATCGCCGCGAACTCCTCGACCGTCAGGGACTCCCCGCGGGCCTGCGGCGAGACCCCGGCGGCGACCAGCGCGGCCTCCGCGCCCGCCGCCGATCCGGCCCAGCCGGCCAGTGCGGCGCGCAGCGTCTTGCGGCGCTGGGCGAAGGCGGCGTCGACGACCGCGAAGACCTCGGCCTTGGTGGCGCTGGTCTTGATCGGCTCGGTGCGGCGCACCAGCGAGACGAGACCGGAGTCGACGTTCGGGGCGGGCCAGAAGACCTTGCGGCCGATGGCGCCGGCGCGCTTGACGTGCGCGTACCAGTTGGCCTTGACGGAGGGCACCCCGTAGACCTTGTTGCCCGGCTCGGCGGCCAGCCGGTCGGCGACCTCGGCCTGCACCATCACCAGGGTCCGCTCGATGGTCGGGAAGCGGTCGAGCATGGTCAGCAGGACGGGCACGGCCACGTTGTAGGGCAGGTTCGCGACGAGCGCGGTCGGCGGCGGGCCGGGCAGTTCGGTCACGAGCATCGCGTCGGAGTGGACCAGCGCGAAGCGGTCCTTCTTCGCGGGCATCCGGGCTTCGATGGTGGCGGGCAGTGCCGCGGCCAGGATGTCGTCGATCTCGACGGCGACGACCCGGTCCGCGGCCTCCAGCAGCGCGAGCGTCAGCGAGCCGAGCCCCGGGCCGACCTCGACGACGACGTCGTCCGGGCGGACCTCGGCGGTGCGCACGATCCGGCGCACCGTGTTGGCGTCGATGACGAAGTTCTGCCCCTTCTGCTTCGTCGGGCGTACGCCGAGGGCGGCGGCCAGCTCCCTGATGTCGGCCGGCCCCAGGAGGGCGTCGGGGGTGCCGGGGGAGGTGTTCTCGGGGTTCTCGGGCTGCTGCTCTGCGGTGCTCACCGGTAAAGCGTCTCAGATCGGCGTGCCCGCTACGACGTGAGCCTGCGGCCGCAGTGCGGCCACGGGCTCGCCCCGCGCTGCACGTAGAGCTTCTTCGCCCGGTACGTCTGTTCCGTGCCCGAGGCGTCCTGCGGGCGGCCGCTGCCGCCGAGGCCCTGCCAGGTGCGGACGTCGAACTGGTAGAGGCCGCCGTAGGTGCCCGAGGCGTCGGTGGCGGAGGGGCGGCCGCCGGACTCGCACTGGGCGAGGGCCGCCCAGTTGAGGCCGTCGGCGCCGGCGACCGAGCTCGGCAGGGATCTGGTGCCGACCCGGACGAGCTGGGCGACGGGTTCGCGGACGACCTCGTCGGCGATGGGCCGCGGCTTCTGCCGGACCCCGTTGACGGTGCGCAGGCTGTACGTGACCCTGCGCGCGCCGGGGCGGCCGACGCGTTCGACGACCTCGGTTCCGGCGAACAGCTCGGGGTCCTTGACCTTCTCGGTCTCGAAGGGGATGCGCTCCTCGCGGACCTCGCGGGTGCCGGTGATGCGCAGCACGGTGACGGTCTGGCCGTCGCGCGGGAAGTCGGTGGGGGGTACGGAGGTGGTGTCCTGGCCGTGGAGGGTGATGCCGGCCTGGTCGAGGGCCTCCTGGACGGTGGCGGCGTTGGTGCGGATGGTGCGTTCGCGGCCGTCGGCCATGAAGGTGACGCTGCGTTCGGTACGGACGCCGAGGGCCATGCCGGCGCGCGGGACGGGCGCGGTGCGGGGGGCGGAGAGGTAGGCGCCCTCGGCGCGGATGCCGAACTGGCGCAGCGCGCCCTCGACGGTGCGGGCGGTGGTCCACACCTGGCGCTGCTGGCCGTCGAGGGTCAGGCGCAGCGGGCGGCCGTAGCGGAGGACGACCTCCTCGCCGTCTTCGAGGGGTTCGCCGGCGGCGGGGGCGACGAGGTCGTGGGGGCCGATGCCGAGGCCTTCGGCGGCGAGCAGTTCGCCGATGTCGTCGGCGAAGGTGTGCAGGTTGCGCGGAACCCCGTCCACGGTGAGCCGTACCGCTTTGTCGGCGGCCACGAAGGCCGTGGTGCCGCCCGCGAGGAAGGCGACGACGAGGGCCTGCGGCACGATCCGCCGCCAGTGGGTGCCGGGGGGCCGTTCGGGGGCGCCGCGGCCCCGGGCGCGGCGGCGGCCGGGTCCGGCGCCCTGGCCCGGGACCGGGACCGCGGGGGCGCGGGGCGGGGCGGGCGCCGTGGCGGGGCCCGGCACGGTGCCCGCCGGGTTCGCGGCCCGGCGGCGGCCCGACCCGGGTGCCACGGGGCCCACGGGTGCCACGGGCGTCGCGGCCAGGGTGTCGGCCTCGGCGAGCTCGACCGGTGACATGGCGGCCCGGCGGCGGCGCCCGCCGCGCGGGGCGGGCACGGCCGGCTCGGGGTCCCAGGCCGCCGGCTCGAGGTCCCACGCGTCGGTTTCGGGGTCCCATGCGGCGGGGCCGGGATCGCCCGTACCGGCCGGCCAGGCCAAGGGCTGGGCCTCGTACGCCTCGGGGACGGGACCGCCACGGCGGTGACTGCCCTGCGTATCGCTCACGACGCTCGCTCCACTGGTGATCCGGCACCCTCTGAGTGCGGGCACGGCACCCTAGCGGAGGAGTCGTCACGCTCCAAAGCGGTACGACTACCCAGCGTGTCGGAGTGGGCGGGGCGTCAGTGGCGGTCAGTAGTCGAAGGCACGGGCCGTGTTGGCCGCCAGCGCGGTGGCCATCGCGTCCTCGTCGATGCCGCGGACCGCGGCCATCGCCCGGACCGTCAGCGGAATGAGGTACGGCGCGTTGGGCCGTCCGCGGTACGGGGCGGGGGTCAGGTACGGCGCGTCCGTCTCGACGAGCACCAGGTCCAGCGGGGCCACGGCCAGTGCCTCGCGCAGCGGGGCCGCGTTCTTGAAGGTGACGGTCCCGGCGAAGGACAGGTAGTACCCGGCGGCGGCGCACTCGCGGGCCATGTCCGCGTCCCCGGAGTAGCAGTGGAAGACGGTCCGTTCGGGGGCGCCCTCCTCGCGCAGGACGCGCAGCACGTCCGCGTGGGCCTCCCGGTCGTGGATGACCAGCGCCTTGCCCTGCCGCTTGGCGATCTCGATGTGCGCGCGGAAGGAGCGCTCCTGGGCGGCCATGCCCTCCGGACCGGTGCGGAAGTAGTCCAGCCCGGTCTCGCCGACCGCCTTGACGTGGGCGAGGGCGGCCAGCGCCTCGATCTCCGCCAGGGCCTCGTCGAGGGCGGCCTCGCCGCCGCCGGCCCGGGCGCCCTGCCGCGACCAGCCGTCCGGATCGCCGTGGACGATGCGCGGGGCTTCGTTCGGGTGGAGGGCGACGGCCGCGTGGACGTTCTCGTACGCGGCCGCGGTCTCGGCGGCCCACCGGGAGCCCTTCACGTCGCAGCCCACCTGGACGACGGTGGTCACGCCCACCGAGGCCGCCTTCGCGAGGCCCTCCTCGACGGTGCCCGACTGCATGTCCAGGTGGGTGTGCGAGTCGGCGACCGCCACCCGGAGGGGTTCGGGCAGCGGCGGCGGTGCGTCCTTGGGCTGCGTCTTCTCCACGCGTGTGCTCATACGGCCGATCTTATGACCGGCGGAAGAGCCCCTTCAGACGGGAGAGCAGGCCCCGGCGCTCCCCTGCCGGGTCGAGCGCCACGGGCCCCGGGGAGGCGTGCGGGCGGGGCGCCCTGCGCTGCTTCGGCGGCCGGGGGACGTCCACGCCGGCCGGTACCGGTCCGGCGATCCCGGGGGCTATCTGGTGGTGGTAGAGGTGGTCGATCATGCCCATGACGGAGGAGACCTGTCCGGCCCGCATGATCCGTACGACGTGTCCGCCGCAGTTCAGGCAGGTCGGGTTGGACAGGGGGGAGGGCACGCGCTCGCCGTCGACCTTGTACATGATGAACGGCTCGCCCTTGGCGTCGACGTGGTGCTCGATCGCGTACGCCTGCTCCCAGCCGTACCCGCACCTCATGCACGCGAAGGAGTAGGCCTCGTAAACGGTGTGCACGTCGGAGGCGGTCACAGCGACAGGGACTGCGACGGGGACGGGTACCGGGGTGTCTGCGATCTCACTCATGCCAGCTCCTCTTGTTCCACTGGTGCCATTGCCAGTGGACGCCTCAACGGGCGGGAGCGCATCAGGCCCTGTCTACTGTTGGACGGTCCTTGGGCGACTCATTCCGAAAGTGCCCGGTGCGCGGTCTGAGCTTTGCCTTTCAGGTTAGCTCTTTACCTGCTCACGGCATCTTTTGTGCCGCGTTCTTTGCCGCGACCACCGCGTCGAACACGTCGCGCTTGGGTACGCCGGCCTCGGCGGCGACCGCCGCGATGGCCTCCTTGCGCCGCTCGCCGGCCTCCTCGCGCACCCGCACCCGGCGCACCAGCTCCTCGTCGTCGACGTCGCCGGGCCCGGCCGCCGGAGCGCCCTCGACCACGATCGTGATCTCGCCGCGCACGCCCTCGGCGGCCCAGGCAGCGAGCTCGCCGAGCCCGCCGCGCTTGACCTCCTCGTACGTCTTGGTCAGCTCGCGGCACACGGCGGCCCGCCGGTCGGCCCCGAAGACCTCGGCCATGGCGGCCAGGGTGTCGTCGAGCCGGTGCGGGGCCTCGAAGTAGACGAGCGTGCGCCGCTCGCCCTCGACCTCGCGCAGCCGGCCCAGGCGCTCTCCCGCCTTGCGGGGCAGGAACCCCTCGAAGCAGAACCGGTCCACCGGCAGCCCGGACATGGCGAGCGCGGTGAGCACCGCGGACGGCCCGGGGACGGCGGTGACCTTGATGTCCTTCTCCACGGCGGCGGCGACGAGCCGGTAGCCGGGGTCGGACACCGAGGGCATGCCCGCGTCGGTCACCAGCAGCACCCGCGCGCCGCCGGCCAGGGCCTCGACCAGCTCCGGGGTGCGCGCCGACTCGTTGCCCTCGAAGTACGACAGGACGCGCCCCGTGGTGTGGACGCCCAGCCCCTGGGTCAGCCGGCGCAGCCGCCGGGTGTCCTCGGCCGCGATCACGTCGGCCCGCTCCAGCTCGGTCGCCAGACGCGGCGGGGCGTCCGCGAGATCGCCGATCGGGGTCCCGGCGAGCACGAGCGTGCCCGTCGGGCCGTCGGCCGCGGCGGCGCTGGAGGTGGGTTCGGTGCGGCGGGGCTGGTCAGTTGTCACCCGCCCATCCTCTCAGCCCCGTGCCCCGCCGCCCCCCGCCACTGGTGGCGCACACAGATCTCTTCCCTACGATGTGCCGGTGACCAGTACCGCGACGCCGCCGCCCAGCCCCGCGGGGGCCCCGCCCGCCTCACCGGTGGGACGCGAAGACGAACCGACCACCTGGCTGCGCCGGCTGCGCGGCTTCGGCTACGTGCCGCCCGCCGGGGCGTCCGCGCGCGCGGACGTGCGCACCCGGCTGGTGCCCCCGTACGCCAGGCCGTCCAAGCAGCTGTGGATGACCTTCGGGCTGGCGCCCGAGGTGTGGGGGGCCTGGCAGCGGATCGTGTCGTGGGCGGGGCCGGTGCTGGTGGCGCTGGTCGCCGGGGTGCTGCGGTTCGTGCACCTGGGCAGCCCGAAGGCGGTGATATTCGACGAGACGTACTACGCCAAGGACGCCTGGGCCACGATCAAGCAGGGCTACGAGGCGAGCTGGCCCAAGGACATCGACAAGTCGATCCTCGCCAACCCGTCCGGGGTCGCCCTCCCGACGGATCCGGGCTACGTCGTGCACCCGCCCGTCGGCAAATGGGTGATCGGGCTCGGCGAGTGGATGTTCGGGTTCACGCCCTTCGGCTGGCGGTTCATGACGGCGGTGCTCGGCACGCTGTCGGTGCTGATGCTGTGCCGGATCGGGCGGCGCCTGTTCCGCTCGACCTTCCTCGGCTGCCTGGCGGGCGCGCTGCTCGCGGTGGACGGGCTGCACCTGGTGATGAGCCGCACGGCGCTGCTGGACCTGGTGCTGATGTTCTTCGTGCTCGCCGCCTTCGGGGCGCTGCTCATCGACCGTGACCGGGCCAGAGCCCGGCTCGCGGACGCGCTGCCGGTGGACGAGGAGGGCCGGACCCGGCCCGACGCGAAGATCGCCGAGACCCTGCGGCTGGGCTGGCGGCCGTACCGGATCCTGGCCGGCGTCTGTCTGGGCCTGGCCGCGGGCACGAAGTGGAACGGCTTCGTCGTCCTGGCGTTCTTCGGCGTCCTGACGGTCCTGTGGGACGCGGCCGCGCGGCGCACCGCGGGCGCGGGTGCCCCGTACGCGTCGATGCTGCGGCGCGACGCGCTGCCCGCCTTCGTCTCCACCGTGCCGGTCGCGATCGTGACGTACCTGGCCTCCTGGTCGGGCTGGATCTTCAGCCCGGACAACGGCAAGGGCGGCTACCTGCGCGACTGGGCGGCCAAGAACGACGGGGGCAGCTCGCTGGGCTTCCTGCCGGAGTGGCTGCGCAGCCTGTGGCACTACGAGACCGAGGTGTACCGGTTCCACGTCGGTCTGACCTCGGGGCACACCTACGAGTCCAACCCGTGGAGCTGGCTGGTCCTGGGCCGGCCCGTCTCCTACTTCTACGAGTCCCCCGAGCCGGGCACCGACGGCTGCCCGGCGACGGAGGCGGGCAAGTGCGCCCGCGAGGTGCTGGCCCTGGGGACCCCGCTGCTGTGGTGGGCGGGCTGCTTCGCGCTGCTGTACGTGCTGTGGCGGTGGTTCTTCCGCCGCGACTGGCGGGCGGGCGCGATCGCGTGCGCGCTGGCGGCGGGCCTGCTGCCCTGGTTCAACTACCAGGAGCGGACGATCTTCTACTTCTACGCGGTGGTCTTCGTCCCGTACCTGTGCCTGGCGGTGGCGATGATGATCGGCGCCCTGCTGGGCCCGGCCGGCTCCAGCGAGCGCAGACGCGCGCTGGGCGCGATCGGCGCGGGGGTGCTGGTCCTGCTGATCGCGTGGAACTTCATCTACTTCTGGCCGATCTACACGGGCCAGACCCTGCCGATGGACTCCTGGCGCGGCCGCATGTGGCTGGACACCTGGGTGTAGCGGTACGGAGGCGGGCCCCGGTGCCGGACGGCGTCGGGGCCTTCGTCGTCGCCCCTCCTAGCGGGACGCCTCGCAGGCCGAGGAGGCGACGTCCTTGCTGGCGCCGACCGCGACGAGGCTGGAATTGCAGCTGGTCAGGTTGCCGACGTAGCCCTGGTAGCACGCCTCCGCGACGCCGTCGGTCACCTTCGCGGCGTGCTTCGCGACGTACTGCTCGCAGGCCTTCACGTCCGCCTGCGCGGACGGGGCGGTGATGACGGCGCCGCCGAGGGCGAGGGCCAGTGCTGCGAGGATGCTGGGGATACGAGCCGACGGACGCATGCGGATGCACCTGCTCTCTCGGTCGGTCACGCGGTCCGCGGATGCGCCGGGACCGCGGGCGGGGGCGGCGGCGCGGAGCTGGTCCTCCGGGGGCGAACGGCTCGAGGCATCGGTCACCCTCGCCCTTCCGACGCTAGAACACGGCACCGGTGCACGCACGTTCGCGCCGGGCGGACCGGGCGGACCGGCGTCAGCGCGCGGGCGGGTGCTCGTCGTCCCAGGCGGGGGACGTCGTGGTGCCGGTGGTCCAGTCCCGGCGCAGGATCGCGTACCCGACGGCGTCGTGGACCGTGCCGTCGTCCGAGGGCCACCCCTCCCGGTAGTGCGCCTCCTTGACGTACCCGCACCGCAGGAAGGTCCGGCGCATCGCCCCGTTGTCCTGGCGCGTGGTGCCCTCGATCCGCCGGATCAGCGGGAGCTCGGTGAACAGGTGGCCGGTCAGCCAGGTCAGCGCCCGGGGGCCGATGCCCTGCCCGCGATAGCGGGAGCGGATCCGCAGGTCGAAGACGGGTGTGCCGTCGCCCAGGTCCATCAGCCGGATCAGGCCGAGGGTCTCGCCTCCGCCGGCGATCCAGAACGATCTGGTCTCCTCGTTGTCGAACCGGCCGTCCGCGGCCCACTGCCGGGCCCGGTCCGGGGCGACCACGGGCGAGCCGTGGAACGGCCAGGTGTCCCCCGTGAGGAAGGCGACCAGGTCATCGGCTTCGGAGGGGGCGTAGCGGCGGTAGGCGATGTCCACGGCGGCACTCCAGGGGGCAGGGCGACCGGCCCCGAACGGGCTTCGTCCAGAGGTTCCGGTCCGGTAACAACGGCGTACGGGAGCTCAGCACAGCGTAATGTCCGCACCAAGGGTTCTTGAACATGTTCAGGGACCGTCGATTCATGGGGGAAGGTACGCAGGTGAACGGGGCAGCGAAAGGTGCCGTCGTCGGCGGGGTGTTCCTCGCGATGCTCGGCGGCGCCGGGTACGGGGTGTACACGCTCGTCGGGGACGGCGGCGGGGACGGCAAGGGCGACGAGACCACCGCCCTGGCCGAGAAGGGCAGCGGGCCGGTCGGCGAGAAGGACGCCGCGAAGACCGCGAAGGCCTTCCTGACCGCGTGGGCGGCCGGGGACGAGCGGGTGGCGGCCGACCTCACGAACAACGCCGCGGCCGCGCAGGCCGCTGTCGGGGACTTCAGGACGAAGGCGTACGTGTCCAAGGCGGTGATCACCCCCGGTACGCCGAACGGCGCCACCGTGCCGTTCAAGGTCGAGGCGGAGATCACCTACGAGGGGACCACCAAGCCGCTGGCCTACGACTCCCAGCTGACCGTGGTCCGCGGGCTCACCAGCGGGAAGCCGCTGGTCGACTGGCAGCCCTCGGTGATCCACCCGCAGCTCCAGAAGGACGAGGCGCTGCGCGCCGGCGCCCCCGCGAGCCCGCCGGTCAAGGCCGTGGACCGCAACGGCGAGGAGCTGACCGCGGAGAAGTACCCCTCGCTGCGCCAGGTCCTCGCGGAGCTGCGGCAGACCTACGGCGGCAAGGCGGGCGGCAAGGCGGGGGCCGAGCTGTGGATCGAGCCGGCCGCCAAGGAGGCGCCGAAGCGGACCCTGCTGACCCTCGTCGAGGGCGAGCCGAGCACCCTCAAGACCTACCTGGACGCGAAGGTGCAGGCCGCGGCCGAGCAGGCGGTCGCCAAGTTCCCGGAGGCCTCGGTGGTCGCCGTCCAGCCGAGCAACGGACACATCCTGGCCGTCGCGAACAACCGCAAGGACGCCTTCAACGCGGCGATGCAGGGCAACCGGGCCCCCGGATCCACGATGAAGATCGTGACGGCGGCGATGCTGCTGGACCGCGGCCTGGTCGCCGCGGACAAGCCGGCGGAGTGCGCGAAGACGGTGACCTGGGGCCGCGAGTTCCACAACCTGAACAACTTCGAGCTGCCGGCCGGCACGAACTTCGCGACCTCGTTCGCCCGCTCCTGCAACACCGCCTTCATCAAGCAGATCAAGCCCGTCGACGACGACTCCGCGCTGCCGAAGGAGGCCACGGAGGTCTTCGGCATCGACCTGGACTGGAAGACCGGCATCAAGTCCACCGACGGCAAGGTGCCGCCGGCCACGGGCGCGGCGGCGGCCGCCGAGTACATCGGGCAGGGCCAGATCACCATGAACCCGCTGAACGTCGCGTCCATCACCGCGACGGCCCGCACCGGGGTGTTCCGCCAGCCGGTGCTGGTCTCGCCGGAGCTCGACGGCCGGAAGATCGCGACGGCCGAGCGCCGGATGAAGTCCTCGGTGCAGCAGCAGCTGGTGTCCATGATGAAGCTGACGGCCTCCAGCGGCACCGCACGGGAGGCGATGGCGCCGGTCCGCGGCTCGGACAAGGGCGCGAAGACCGGTTCGGCGGAGGTCGGCGGCGCCGGGGACAGCCCGGACAGCTGGTTCACCGGCTTCAGCGGCGACGTGGCCGCGGCGGCCATGGTCGAGGGCGGTGGGCACGGCGGCGAGGCGGCCGGCCCGATCGTCGCCCAGGTACTGAACGCGGGCTGAGGCCCCGGCCGACGGCGCGGGAGACGGCCTAGGCTCCGGGCATGACGACCACAGCGCACCCCCGTTTCGCCGAGGCACTGACCGCCCTCGGCATCGACGCCGAGGTACGGGCCTTCCCTGAGGCCACCCGGACCGCTGCGCAGGCCGCGGCGGCGATCGGCTGCGAGCTCGGCCAGATCGTGAAGTCGCTGGTCTTCGCGGCGGACGGGGTCCCCGTCCTGGTCCTGATGGACGGGTCCTCCCGCGTCGACGTCACGGCGGTCGGCCGCGAGCTGGGGGCGGACCGGGTGACCCGGGCGGACGCGGCCGTGGTCCGGGAGACCACGGGCTACGCCATCGGCGGGGTGCCGCCCTTCGGGCACCGGACGCGCACCCGGGTGCTGGCCGACCGGTCCCTGCTGGCCCACGACACGGTCTGGGCGGCGGCCGGGACCCCGTACACGGTGTTCCCGATGGCTCCCGGCGACCTCGTCAGGTACGCCGGGGCCACCCTGGCCGACGTGCGCGAGCAGCCGCCGGAGCCGTCACAGGGCTGAGCGCAGCGCCCGTACCAGGGCCTGGGCCCGCGGGTCCGCGGTGACCGACTTGGCCAGGGCGTTGGTGACGTAGCCGAAGCCGATGCCCGCCTCCGGGTCGGCGAAGCCCAGGGATCCGCCGCGGCCCGGGTGGCCGAAGGAGGTCGGCGAGAGCAGCGGCGAGGCCGGGCCGTGCAGCATGTAGCCGGCGCCGAAGCGGGTGTTCACGACCAGGACCCGGTCCGGCCCGGCGGAGTGCTCACGGGCGGCCAGCGCAGTGGTGGCCGGGGTGAAGATCCGCGCGCCGTCCTCGACCACGCCGATCGTGGCCCCGTAGAAACGGGCCAGGGCGCGGGCTGTCCCGATGCCGTTCGAGGCGGGGAGTTCGGCGGCCCGGTAGGCGGGGTCGTTCTCGTCGGGCAGCGGTTCGATGGCGGCGAAGGCCCGGCGGGTGAGGGAGTCCGGGTCGGCGTAGGCCTCGGAGACGTTGCGCCGCGGCCGGGTGCGCAGCATGCCCGCGCTCTCGGGCGGCTCGACCGGCGCGACCCGGCCCACCCGGTGGGCCTCGGCCTCCGGAAGGCCGATCCAGAACTCCAGCCCCAGCGGCTCGGCGATCTCCTCGGCCAGGACGCAGCCCAGCGTGCGGCCGGTCGCCCGCAGCACCAGCTCCGACAGCAGCCAGCTGTAGGTCTGCGCGTGGTAGCCGTGCCCGGTGCCCGGCTCCCAGAAGGGCTGCTGCGCGGCGACGGCGCGCGCTCCGGACACCCCGTCGGCGGCCTCGGCGGCGGTCAGCCCGCGGTCCAGTGCCGGTATGCCGGCGCGGTGCGCGAGCACGTCCCGGACCAGGATCCGCTCCTTGCCGCCCGTCTTGAACTCCGGCCAGTACGAGCCCACGGGCGCGTCCGGGTCCAGCAGTCCGCGCTGGTGCAGCAGCAGCGGCACGGCGGCGGCCACGCCCTTGGTCGCGGACCGGACGATCTGCGCGGTGTCCTCGGTCCACGGCTCGGTGCCCTCGGCGTCCCGGGTGCCGGCCCACAGGTCGACGACCTTGCGGCCGTCCCGGTAGACGGACACGGCCGCGCCCCGGTCCCCGAGCACCTCGAAATTGCGTACGAACGCGTCCCGGACGGGCTCGAAGCCCTCCGCCACCGTCCCGTGGACATCCACGTCTACTCCCAGCACCTGCCGCGGCGCCCCGGCGGCGCCTGCCCCTGCGTCACAGTGCAACGCCCGCGGGACGGCCCTGCTTCCCGGCGCCGGTCAGTGCGGGCGGCGCGTCAGCAGGGGCGTGCGCGGGTCGAAGCCGAACGGGAGCTCCAGCCGGTGGGCCCGCATCAGCTCGTCGTCGCACAGCAGCTCCTGTGTCGGGCCGTCCGCCGCGATGGCCCCCTCGCTGAGGACCACCGCGCGCGGGCACAGTTCCAGCGCGTACGGCAGGTCGTGCGTCACCATCAGCACGGTCACGTCGAGCGAGCGCAGGATGTCCGCGAGCTCGCGGCGCGAGGCCGGGTCCAGATTGGACGAGGGTTCGTCCAGGACCAGGATCTCGGGCCGCATGGCGAGGACGGTCGCGACCGCGACGCGGCGGCGCTGCCCGAAGGACAGGTGGTGCGGCGGCCGGTCGGCGAAGTCCGCCATGCCGACCTGGTCCAGGGCGTCGCGGACCCGCTCCTCCAGTTCCGCGCCCCGCATTCCGGCCGCGGCCGGGCCGAAGGCCACGTCCTCCCGCACGGTCGGCATGAACAGCTGGTCGTCGGGGTCCTGGAAGACGATCCCGACCCGGCGGCGGATCTCGGCGAGGTTCCGCTTCGCCACGGGCAGGCCGGCCACGGACACCGAGCCGACCCCGCCGGTGAGGATCCCGTTGAGGTGCAGCACGAGGGTGGTCTTGCCGGCGCCGTTGGGTCCGAGCAGGGCGACCCGCTCGCCCTGCCCGACGGTCAGGTCCACCCCGAAGAGGGCCTGGTGTCCGTCCGGGTAGGCGTAGGCGAGGCCGGAGACTTCGAGGGAGGGGGTACGGGTCACAGGGTCCATCCCATCAGACAGACGGCGAGGGCCGTCACCGGGAGCACGGCCGCGTACGCCCACTGCGTGCGGGTGGCCGCGACCTCGTCGATCACCGGCATGGAGCCGGCGTAGCCGCGGCTGACCATCGCGAGGTAGACCCGCTCGCCCCGTTCGTAGGAGCGGATGAACAGCGCGCCGGCGGTCTTGGCGAGCACTCCCCAGTGCCGGATCCCGCTCGCCTCGAATCCGCGCGATCGGCGGGCGATGGACATCCGGCGCAGCTCGTCGCTGATCACATCGCCGTAGCGGATCATGAAGGAGGCGATCTGGACGAGCAGCGGCGGCAGCTTCAGCCGCTGGAGGCCCAGCAGCAGGGCCCGCAGCTCGGTGGTGGAGGCGAGCAGGACGGAGGCGGCCACGCCGAGGGTTCCCTTGGCGAGGACGTTCCAGGCGCCCCAGAGGCCCGAGACGCTCAGCGACATGCCGAGCACCTGCACGCGCTCGCCCTCGGCCACGAAGGGCATGAGCACGGCGAAGGCGACGAAGGGCACCTCGATCAGCAGCCGGCGCAGCAGGAAGCCGGCCGGGACCCGGGCGACGGCCGCCACGGCCGCGAGGAGGGCGGCGTACAGGCCGAAGGCCCACACCGCCTCGCGCGGTGTGGACACGACGACCACGACGAAGGCCAGGGTCGCCGCGAGCTTGCAGTGCGGGGGCAGGTCGTGGACCGGCGAGTGGCCGTGGCGGTAGAGCTTGTGGGCGTGGCCGGCCCCCATGTCAGCCCGCCGAGACGGAGGTGGCGGTGGCGGTGAGGTCCTGCGACCGGCGGCGGCGCACGGTCCAGAAGATCCCGGTACCGGCGACGACGGTCACGCCGACGCCGATGACCCCGGCGAGGCCGCCGGACAGGCGGGCGTCGTCGACGTCCTTGACGCTGTAGTCGGCGAGCGGGGAGTCCGCTGCGGCGTGTTCCTCGACCTTCTCGTCGATCCCCTTGTCCGCGGCGACCTTCTCCAGGCCGTCGGGGTTGGCGGAGGCGTAGAAGGAGACGAACCCGGCGAGCACGAGGGCGGTGACCAGGCCGGTCACCCACACCTTCTTCGTCGAACCGGCGCCCGCGGTCGTGGGCGCGGCGGCCGCGGCGGGCGCGTCGACGAGCTCGCCGTCGACGCGCAGCTTCAGCGGCGCGGTCAGCCCGCGGGCTCCGTGCACCAGGTCGGGACGTACGGCGATCACGGCGCCGACGGTCGCGGCGGTGATGGCGGCCTCGCCGATGCCGATGAGGAGGTGCACGCCGACCATGGCGGTGATCACCTTGCCGATGGGCACGTCGGTGGTGCCGCCGATGGCGTAGACGGCGGTGAAGGCGGCGGCCGCGGCGGGCACCGAGAGCAGGGCGCCGACGAAGGCGGCGGCGGTCACCGAGCGGCGGGTGGGCGGCAGGATCCCGAGCAGCCCGCGGAAGATCGCGTAGGCGACGACGACGGTGACGACGCCCATGACGGTGACGTTCACGCCGAGGGCGGTCAGCCCGCCGTCGGCGAAGAGGATGCCCTGCATGAGCAGGACGACGGACACGCACAGCACGCCGGTGTAGGGGCCGACGAGTATCGCGGCGAGCGCCCCGCCCAGGAGGTGGCCGCTGGTGCCCGCGGCGACCGGGAAGTTCAGCATCTGGACGGCGAAGATGAAGGCGGCGACGAGGCCGGCGAGCGGGGCGGTCCGCTCGTCGAGTTCGCGGCGGGCGCCGCGGAGGCTGACGGCCACCGCGGCGGCGGCGACCACTCCGGCGGCCACCGAGACGGGTGCGTTGATGAATCCGTCGGGCACATGCATGGAATGGCTCCGCTTCTTACGCAGTCTTTAGCTGTTCAACCATAGTGCCCAGTTGCAAACCGTTGGCAAGAGCGGGCGCATCACAAAGAGACCCGCGCGCTTTCGTGGGAATGTGCGAGGCTGGACAGGACAAATAGACGCAAATGTTCTGATTTCGAGGAGTCTTGTCGATGTCAGCCACCGCCGAGAATCCACCAGCGACCGCCACCGCGAGCCACGTCGAGGAGCGGGTCCGTGCCCGCGTCATCACGGACGACCCCCTCTACCGGACCATCCCGGTCGCGCTGCGCTTCGCCGTCGCCGAGCCGCTGGCCGTACGGATCGTCTTCCCGGCGGGCCTGTCCCCCGAGGGCACCGACAACGAGTGGGTCTTCCCCCTGGCCCTCCTGGAGGCGGGTCTCCAGGCCCCGACCGGGACCGGGGACGTACGGATCTGGCCCTGCGGCCGCGTCCAGGCCGTCGTCGAGTTCCACTCCCCCGAGGGCGTCGCCGTGGTGCAGTTCGACATCGCCGCGCTGCGCCGGTTCCTGCGGCGCACGTACGCCCCCGCCGCGGCCGCCACCCGTTAGGCGCAACCGGGCCCGGCCCCGTACCCCCCGATGATCGGGCGGTACGGGGCCGGGCTGTCCTGTCGGCAGGTGCGGGGCCGACGGGGTCGGGCGGTTCGTGCGGGCGGGCGGGGTCAGGCGTCGACCAGCTCGCGGTCCTTGTCCGGGCCGTGCGGGGACTGCGTGGACTCCAGGTGCTTGCGCAGGCTCTCGCCCTCCACGTCCACGTTCGGCAGCAGTCGGTCCAGCCACTTCGGCAGCCACCAGGCCTTGTGTCCGAGCAGGGCGAGCACCGCCGGGACGATGGCCATGCGGACCACGAAGGCGTCGAAGAAGACGGCGACGGCCAGACCGAAGCCGATCATCTTGACCATCTGCTCGCTGGCCCCGATGAAGCCCGCGAACACCGCGATCATGATGACGGCGGCGGCCACGACGACCCGCGCGCTGTACTGGAAGCCGGTGACCACGGCCTGGCCCGGGCGCTCGCCGTGGACGTACGCCTCACGCATCCGGGTGACGAGGAAGACCTCGTAGTCCATGGCCAGACCGAAGACGACACCCACCATGAAGATCGGCATCATCGACATGATCGGACCGGTCTGCTCCACTCCGAAGACCGAGCCGAGCCAGCCCCACTGGAAGACCGCGACGACGGCGCCGAGCGCGGCGACGACCGAGAGCAGGAAGCCGAGGGCCGCCTTGAGCGGGACCAGGACCGAGCGGAAGACCAGCATCAGCAGCAGGAAGGCGAGGCCGACGACGAGCGCCAGGTAGGGCAGCAGCGCGTCGTTCATCTTCTGCGAGAAGTCGATGTTCATCGCGGTGGCGCCGGTGACGAGGACGTCGTCACCACTGCCGTCGCGGATCTCGTGGACCAGTTCCTCGGTGTGCGCGGAGGAGGGGCGGTCCTTCGGGATCACGGTGATCACCGCGGCGTCGCCGGCCTCGTTGAGGGTCGGCGGGGTGACCGCGACGACCCCGTCCAGACCCTTGATCCGGTCGGCGGTGGAGTCGGCCAGGGCCTTGTTGCCGTCCACGACCACCATCAGCGGGCCGTTGAAGCCCGGGCCGAAGCCGTCGGACAGCAGGTCGTACGCCTGGCGCTGGGTGGTGGAGACCGGCTGGGCGCCGTCGTCCGGCAGGCCCATCTCCAGCTTGCTCGCCGGGATGGCGATGACGCCGAGACCGATCACACCGGCCAGCAGCACCATGACCGGGCGGCGCAGGACGAAGCGGGCCCAGCGGGTGCCGCCGTTGGCCTTCTTCTCGGCTCCCGCCGGCTTGCCCTTGCCGAACAGGCGGCTCTTCTTGCCCGCCGGCAGCACCTTCTTGCCCGCGAAGGCGAGGATGGCCGGGACCAGGGTCAGCGCGACGAGCACGGCGATGACCACGGTGCCCGCGGCGGCGAAGCCCATCTTGGTCAGCATCGGGATGTTGACGACGGCCAGGCCCACCAGGGCGATGACGACGGTCAGACCGGCGAAGACGACGGCGGAGCCGGCGGTGCCGACGGCACGGCCCGCGGCCTCGTCGCGCTCGCGGCCCTCGGCGAGCTCCACGCGGTAGCGGGAGACGATGAAGAGGGCGTAGTCGATGCCGACCGCGAGGCCGATCATCGTCGCGAGGGTGGCGGTGGTGTTGCCGAGGTCCAGCACGTTGGCGAGCGCGGTGATGGAGGAGACGCCGATGCCCACGCCGATCAGCGCGGTCAGCAGCGGCAGACCGGCCGCGATCAGCGAGCCGAAGGTGATGACGAGGACGATCGCGGCGACCGCGATGCCGATGATCTCGCCGGAGCCCGTCTCGGGGGCGGCCATCAGCGCGTCACCGCCGATCTGGACGTTCAGCCCGGCGGCCTTGGCGCCCTCGCCCGAGTCCTTGAGCGCGTCACGGGTGGCGTCCTTCAGCTCCATGCCGCTGACGCTGTACTTGGCGCTGATGTAGGCGGTGGAGCCGTCCTGGCTCACGGCCTGGGCCTCGTACGGGTCGGCGACGGAGGAGATCTCGGCCGCGCCCGGTCCGGTCTTCAGCCCCGTGACGATCTTCTGGACCTCGGCCTTGGGGCCGGGGTCGGTGACCTTGGCGCCCTCGGGGGCCTTGATGACGATGCGGGCGGTGGCGCCGTCGGCGGCCATGCCCGGGAAGCGCTTGTCCAGCAGGTCGAAGGCCTTCTGGGCCTCCGTGCCGGGTATCGAGAACGAGCCGGAGGTGGGTGCGGCCGCCGAGGCGGCGCCGAAGCCGGCGGCGAACAGCAACGCCACCCAGAGGAGGGCGACGAGGCCGCGGCGCCGGAAGGCGCCCCTGCCGAGTCGGTAGAGGAAGGTAGCCACGTCGGTGGTTCTCCCGTTCAGGTCGTGGGATGGATCCGGTGCGGATCAGGGCGTGAAGAGCCGGCCCGACGACGAGAGCGGCGTGTCAGGAGCAGCGATGGGGCGGTGCCGGGGACGGGGAGGGGCGAGGATCAGACGCCGAGGGCGGGGAAGACCACGGCGTCGATGAAGTCACCGAGGAAGGCCCGGTCCACCGGGCGGTCCTCGATCAGCGGGAGCGCGATGAACGCCCCGATGAGCATGTGCGGTACGAAGTCGAGCGCGGGACAGTCCGGGCGGATCTCGCCCCGGTCCACCGCGCGTTGCAGCATCGCCTGGAGACCGTTGATCTCCGGGTCGACCAGCAGGTCGCGCAGGGCCTTGTGCAACTCCGGGCTCTCGTGGACGGCATGGGCCAGACCCCGCATCAGCGCGGTGTCCTTGGCCATCTGCGCGTCGTCGGAGTGCTCGACCATGCGCGCGAAGTCCCCGCGCAGGGTGCCCGTGTCGATCTCGCGCAGCGAGACCGGCTGCGTGCACCGCAGGGCCTTGGCGACCAGTTCCGGCTTGCTCCCCCACTGGCGGTAGAGGGTGGCCTTGCTGGACTTCGTACGGGCGGCGACCGCGTCCATGGTCAGCGCCTCGTAGCCGACGTCACGCAGGAGGTCGAGGACCGCCTCGTGCAGTTCGGCCTGCCGTTCGGGGGTGATCCGGCTGCGCCGAGCCGCCATCGCCTCGGTCATCTCCGTCTCCCGCCCGATCGAAACTGTTCCGTACGCTTAAGACGATACCCCCACTCCAAGCGAAACGAAACCGTTCCGTTTCGCTCGAGGGGGTGGCATGGATCACCTGTACGAGTTGCCATGGCCCCCCTGCGCGGAAAGCATTGGGGGGTGAGTCACGACGTCGCGTACCTCCGGTTCCCGCACCTGCACGACGACCTTCTCTGCTTCACCACCGAGGACGACCTCTGGGTCGCCCCGCTGGTCCCCGACGGGCGGACGCCCGGGCGCGCCTGGCGCATCACCGTCGACCGGACCCGGGTCGGCCACCCGCGCTTCTCCCCCGACGGCAAGCACATCGCCTTCACCAGCTGGCGCAGCCTCGATCCCGAGATCCACCTCGCCCCCGTCGACGGCGGCCCCGCCCGGCAGCTCAGCTACTGGGGCGCCCTCGACACCCGCGTCTGCGGCTGGACCCCGCCCGACGAGGACGGCCGCAGCGACATCCTGGCCGTGTCCTCGCACAGCCAGCCCTTCTCCTACTTCGCCTGGGCCTACACCCTCCCGACCGACGGCAGCCCCGGCGGCCGCCTGCCCTGGGGGCCCGTCTCCGACATCCAGGTGCGCTGCACCGAGGAGGGCGAGCGGCACTCCCTGCTGCTCACCGGCAAGCCCCCGCACGAACCCGCCGCCTGGAAGCGCTACCGCGGCGGCGCCACCGGCCGGCTGTGGCTGCACGGGCAGCGGCTGCTGGAGGACATCGAGGGGCACCTCGACTCCCCGATGTTCGTGGCCGGCCGGATCGCCTTCCTCTCCGACCACGAGGGCATCGGCAACCTGTACTCCTGCCTGCCCGACGGCACCGATCTGCGCCGCCACACCGATCACGAGGAGTTCTACGCCCGGCACGCCTCCAGCGACGGCTCCCGCATCGTCTACCAGTGCGCCGGCGACCTGTGGCTCGTCGAGTCCCTGGACCCGGACGCCGTCCCGCGCAGGCTCGACGTCCGCCTCGCCGGCCCGCGCGCGGGCCGCCGCCCCTACCAGGTGCCCGCCGCCAGCCACGTCGACTCGCTCTCCGTGGACACCACCGGGCGCGCCAGCGCCGTCGTGGTGCGCGGCAGCCTCTACTGGCTGACCCACCGCGACGGCCCGGCCCGGACGATCGCCGACACCCCGGGCGTACGGGTGCGGCTGCCGGAGATGCTCGGCAGCGGCGGGCAGGTCGCCTACATCACCGACGCCGAGGGCGAGGACGCGATCGAGATCGCCTACCTGCCGCGGGCCTCCGGCGAGCGCGAGCCGCGCCGGCTGGCCTCCGGCCAGTTGGGGCGGGTCACCGAACTGCTCGCGGACCCGGACGGCGAGCGGCTCGCCATCGCCTCCAACGACGGCCGGCTGCTGCTCATCGATGCCACCGAGGAGTCCAACGGCGAGGTCACCGAGCTGATCGCCTCCATCAACGGCCCCGTCACCGACCTGGCCTTCTCCCCCGACGGAGCCTGGCTGACCTGGTCGCACCCGGGCATCGGCCGGTCACTGCGGCAGATCAAGATGGCCCGGATCTCCGGCCCCGGCGCCCGCGTCATCGTGGACGTCACCAACGGCCGCTTCGAGGACGAGAACCCGGTCTTCACCCGGGACGGGCGCTACCTCGCCTTCCTGTCGTGGCGCGGCTTCGACCCGGTCTACGACGTGCACACCGGCGACCTCTCCTTCCCGCTGGGCTGCCGCCCGTACCTGGTGCCGCTGTCCTCCGCGACCCCGTCCCCCTTCGCGCTCTCCGCCGAGGGACGACCGGCCGCCGGCGGCCTCGACCTGGCCGAGGGCGACTCGGGCGAGGGCGACGGAGCCGTCACCGTGGAGGTGGAGGGGCTGGAGAGCCGGGTCACGCCGTTCCCGGTGACCGCGTCCAAGTACTCGGCCCTGTACCCGGTGCACGGCGGCGGGCTGGTGTGGCTGCGCTGGCCGATCTCGGGCGCGCTCGGCGAGACCTTCGCCAACCCGGCCGACATCAGCGGCAAGCCGACGCTGGAGCACTTCGACCTCACCAAGGCCCGCAAGACCGAACTGGCCTCGGGGCTGGACTGGTTCGCGATCAGCGGCGACGGCACCCGGCTCGTCATCAATGACGACGGCGACCTGCGCGCGGTCCCGGCCACCGAGTCGGGCGACAGCGACTCGACCGTCTACCTGGACCTGCGGCGCATCCTGCACGAGGTGGACCCGGCGGCCGAGTGGCGCCAGGCCTACGAGGAGGCCGGGCGGATCACCCGCGCGTACTTCTGGGAGCCGAAGATGTGCGGCATCGACTGGGACGGGGTGCTCGCCCAGTACCGCCCCCTGGTCGAACGGGTCGCCTCGCCCGACGAGTTCGCCGACCTGCTGCGCGAGGTCCTCGGCGAACTCGGCACCTCGCACGCCTACGTCTCCCCCGCGCGCCGCAACGAGGGCCCCCCGCACTACCAGCGGGCGATCGGCCTGCTCGGCGCCAACCTCTTCCCCCGGGACGGGGAATGGGTGGTCAGCCGGATCCTGCCCGGCGAGTCCTCGGACTCCAAGGCCCGCTCCCCGCTGGCCGGCACCGGCATCCGGGAGGGCGCGGTGCTCACCCACGTCGACGGGCGGCCGGTGGACCCGGTCGCCGGGCCCTACCCGCTGCTCGCGGCGGCGGGCGGGACCACCGTGGAGCTGACCTTCCAGCCCGCGGCGGGCGAGGGCCGGGCCCGCCGGGTCGCCATCGTGCCGCTGATCGACGAGCGGCCGCTGCGCTACCAGGACTGGGTGTCCAAGCGGCGCGAGGCGGTCCGGGAGATCAGCGGCGGCCGGTGCGGCTACCTCCACATCCCCGACATGGGCGGCTCGGGCTGGGCGCAGTTCAACCGCGACCTGCGGATGGAGATGTCCCGGCCGGCGCTGATCGTGGACGTACGCGGCAACGCGGGCGGGCACATCAGCGAGCTGGTGGTCGAGAAGCTGACCCGTTCCATCCTCGGCTGGGACCTGACCCGCAACGCCCAGCCGGTCAGTTACGCCTCCAACGCGCCCCGCGGTCCGATCGTGGCGCTGGCCGACGAGGCGACCTCCTCGGACGGGGACATGATCACGGCGGCCTTCAAACTGCTGGGCCTGGGCCCGGTGGTGGGCCTGCGCACCTGGGGCGGGGTGGTCGGCATGACCGGCCGGCACACCCTCGGGGACGGCACGGTGATCACGGTGCCGATGAATGCCGCCTGGTTCCCGGAGTACGGCTGGTCGGTGGAGAACCACGGCGTGGAGCCGGACCTGGAGATCCAGCGCACTCCGCTCGACTGGGCGGAGGGCCGCCACGCCCAACTCGACGACGCCGTGCACCTGGCGCTGGAGCTGCTGGAACAGGACCCGGCCGCGGTGCCGCCCGGCTACACGGACGTACCGGACCGGCGCCGTCCGAAGCTGCCGCCGAGGCAGTGAGTTCCCATGCGGGAGGGGCGCGATCCCAGAACGACCGGGATCGCGCCCCTCGGCGCTGCGTACGGGTTCGGGCCATCAGGTCCGGTCGTCGAGCTCGTCCTGGATGTCGTCGAACGACCGCTGCGGCGAGTCCTTCGGCTGCGGAGCGCGCGCGGCCCGCTCGCCCTGCGCTCCCCTGCCGGGCTTCTGCGCCTGCCGCGCCTTCTCCTCGAGCTCCTGCGCCTTGTCCTGGAACTGGTCCTTGATACCCATGCTGTTCACTCCATGAGGGGTGTCGGGGGGTGGGGCCTCGACCAGACTTGCACGGGCGGACACAGCGCGCATTTCGATCAGTGACTCTGTGTGCGCTCCTTCTCGTCGGCGGCCCCGCCGGCCCCGACGAGCCCCTTGGACACCTGGCCCAGGCGCGGCTCGAAGTGCCTCATCTCGCGCTGCCCGACCGTGGCGATCATGCCGGGCAGATAGCCGCGCAGCCCCTGCATGCCGCGCAGCCACCACTGCGCGTACACGTGCGGCGAGCGCCGCTCGATGCCCGCGACGATCCGGTCGACGGCCGGCCCCAGCGGGTACGTACGGTTCGACGGCCACGGCAGCCGCTGCCGCAACTCCCGCATGACCTCGTCCTGGTCGGCCCCGCGCACCATGTCCGTGTCGGTCCAGGAGAGGTAACCGACCCCGACCTTCACCCCCTTGTGTGCGACCTCCGCGCGCAGGCAGTGCGCGAAGGCCTCGACCCCGGACTTGGAGGCGCAGTAGGCGGTCATCATCGGCGCCGGGGTGATCGCGGCGAGCGAGGCGATCTGGAGGAAGTAGCCGCGGCTCTCCATCAGTACGGGCAGGAAGGCGCGGGCGGTGACGGCCCCGCCGACCAGGTTGACCTCGATCACCCGGCGCCAGGCGTCCGGGTCCGAGTCGACGAACGGCCCGCCGGCGGCCACGCCCGCATTGGCGACGACGAGGTCCACCTTGCCGAAGCGCTGCTTGACCTCCTCGGCGACCCGGGCCATGGCCGCGTGATCGGTGACGTCGGCGTACCAGTGGTCGCTGTCGGTGTGCAGCCGCTCGGAGACCTCCTTGAGGGCCTCCGGCTCCAGACCGACGAGGGCGACCTTCGCCCCGCGGGCCGACAGCTTGCGCGCAAGCAGCTCGCCGACCCCCCGGGCGGCACCGGTGACGACGGCGACCTGGCCTTCCAGACTCCTGCGAGCGCTCACGGTGTCTTCTCCTTCTCGGTGGTGTCGAGCCCGGTTCCGGTGGTGTCGAGGTACAGCTCGGCCAGCTCGCGCAGGGCGCCGGTGACGGCCTCGGGTGCCTCGATGGGGGTCATGTGCCCCATGCCGGTGAGCTCGGTCAGGCCCACGCAGTTCGGCAGTGTGGCGGCCAGGGCGCGGGCGTGCACGATCGGGGTGAGCCGGTCGGCGGTGCCGCCGATGACGGCGGTGGGCACGGCGAGGCGGGCCACGTCCGCGTCGAGGTCCAGCCCGGCCAGCACCTGGGACCACGCGTGGCGCACCCCGGTGGGGCAGGCGTGGACGATACGGGCGCACGCCTCGACCTTGTCGGGCGCGGAACCGGGGCCCATGGTGGCGTACTTCAGGATCTTCCGGGCGACGGGCGTGACCGGCCCCAGGGGGGCGCGGGCGCCGAGGACCGCGCCGGTGACACGGGTCCGGGCGCGCCCGGCGCGCACCGGCAGCACCTGCGCCTCGTCGACCAGCCGGGAGCTGCCGGTGCTGCACAGCAGCGCGGCCGCGGCGTGCTCGGTGAACTCCGGCCGGGCCGCGGCCGCCATGATCGTCATGCCGCCCATGGAGTGCCCGGCGACGACCGCGCGCTCCCCCGGGGCGAGGGCGGCCTCCAGGACCGCCACCAGGTCGTCGGCGAGGGCGGTGGTGCTGTGCGTGCGGGCGGCGGGGCTGCGCCCGTGCCCGCGCTGGTCGTAGGCGACGACCCGGTGGGTGGCCGCCAGGGCCCGTATCTGCGCGGCCCAGAAGGCGGTGGAACAGGTCCAGCCGTGGGCCAGCACCACGGCCGGCGCGCCCTCCTCCCCGTGGACCTCGACGTGCAGCCGGGCCCCGTCGGCGGAGACGGCGACGAGCTCGCGCCGCGCGGCGGGCGGGGCGTAGGCGCCGGAGACGACGTGCGGCGGGCGCCTCACGCGACGCCCTCCGCCGCCTGGGCCCCGTCGGCGTTCGAGGTGCGGGAGGCGCGGGAGTCCGGGGGCGACGCCGCCGGCGACGGCGCCGCGGCGGCCGCGGAGCCCCCGCGGGAGCGACGCGGCTTCGGCTCGGCGGCGGCCGCGACGACAGCCGCGCCGACAGCCTGGGCGACAGCCGGGACCCGCTCGCGCTCCCGGGCGCGTACGACCTCGTACTCCGCCAGGTCGACGCTGCGCGTCTCGCGGCGGAACTCGCCCGTCGTACCGGGCCAGACGGTGGTGTTGCGGCCGTTCGCGTCCAGGTACCAGCTGGTGCAGCCGCCGGTGTTCCACACCGTCCGCTCCATCCGGGCCTGCACCTGCCGGTTCCACCGGTGCACGGCCGAGGGGCGCGCGGCGAGCGCGACCTTCCCGCCCAGCATGCCCAGCTGGCGCAGGTAGTCGGCCATGTAGTTCAGCTGCGACTCGATCATGAGGATCATCGAGCTGTTCCCGAGCCCCGTGTTCGGGCCGATGATCGTCATCCAGTTGGGGAAGCCGGCCGCGGTCGCCCCGCGCAGCGACTGCATCCCGTCCTTCCACTCCTCCGCGAGGGTCCTGCCCTCCGCGCCCACCACCCGGTCGGCGATCGGCATGTCCGTGACGTGGAAGCCCGTACCGAAGATGATCGCGTCGACCTCGGCCTCGGTCCCGTCGGCGGCGACCAGGACCGAGCCCCGGACCTCCTTCAGCCCGGAGGCGACCAGGTCCACGTCCGGCCGCGCCAGCGCCGGGTAGTACTCGCTGGAGAGCAGGATCCGCTTGCAGCCGATCCGGTAGGAGGGCGTCAGCCTGGCGCGCAGCTCCGGGTCCTTGATCGACCGGGCCATGTTGGCCTTGGCGAGCGCCTCGACGAGTCCGAGCTGGTTCGGCCGCTTGGTGAAGGCACTCACCTGGAGCTCCCGCAGGCCCCACAGCAGCCCCCGGCGCGCGGCCCGGGTGAAGGGCAGCTGCCGGTGCAGCCAGCGCTCCACCGCGGAGATCGCCCGGTCGGTGCGCGGCATCACCCACGGCGGGGTCCGCTGGAAGAGGGTCAGGCGCTCCACGTCGGGCGCGATGGCCGGCACGATCTGGATCGCGGAGGCTCCCGTACCGATCATGGCGACGCGCTTGCCGGTGAGGTCGTAGTCGTGGTCCCAGCGCGCGGAGTGGAAGACCTTGCCGGGGAACCCGGCGAGTCCCGGCACCTCGGGCAGCTTCGGCTCGGACAGCGGACCGGTCGCCGAGACCACCACGTCGGCGGTCAGCCCGCCCTGCGCGGTCTCGATCTCCCAGCGCAGCTCGTCCGCGTCCCAGCGCATCATCAGGACCTCGGAATCGAGCCGGATGTGCGGGCGCAGCCCGAAGGTGTCCGCGACGTGCTCCAGGTACGCCCGGATGGCGGGCTGCCCGGAGAAGGTCCGCGGCCAGTCCGGATTCGGCGCGAAGGAGAAGGAGTACAGGTGCGACGGGACGTCGCAGGCGCATCCCGGATAGCTGTTGTCCCGCCAGGTCCCCCCGACCGAGTCGGCGCGTTCGAGGACGACGAAGTCCGTGATCCCCTCGCGCCGCAGCCGCACGGCGGCCCCGAGTCCGCCGAATCCGGACCCGATCACCGCCACTCGTACGTGCTCGCGCCCCTCGCGCCCGCCCATGCCGCCCATGCCGCCCATGCCCGCCGCCTTCCGCTCATCCGCAGTCTCAGCCACGCAACGCCGCCACGCACACACCATCGAAACACTGCCAGCAATCACTGGCACAATCGGGAGGGTAGAGCAGCTCCGTACTCATGGGTAGGGGGCGGACCCGGAAAGTTACTGCCGGTACGCCATAGGGTGCGTCTGTGGCGAAGGAAGAGACGCAAGCGAAGACGGTGCGCGAGTACCGCACGGAGGAACTGGCCGAAGCGGCCGGCATCCCGGTCCGCACCCTGCGCTTCTACCGGGAGCGCAAACTGCTCCCACCGCCCCGCCGCGAGGGACGCATCGCCTGGTACGACGACCACCACCTGGCCCGGCTGCGCACCATCGCCGCCCTGCTGGAACGCGGTCACACCCTCGGCGGCATCGCCGAGCTCACCGCCGCCTTCGAGAACGGCCGCGACGTGAGCCAGCTCGGTGAGCTGCTCGGCATCGGCTGGTCCGAGGAGACCCCGGTCCGGCTCACCCCGGAGGCGCTCGCCGACTACTTCGAGGGCGAGGTCACCCCGGAGAACCTGGCGGCCTCCCTGGACCTCGGCTACCTCGCCGTCGACGGCGACGCGATCGTGCACGTCAGCCGCCGCCTGCTGGACGTCTCCTCGGCCCTGGTCCGCGAGGGCGTCCCCCTGGCGGCGGTCCTGGAGACCGGCCGCCGCGTCCGCGAGCACGCGGACGCGATGGCCCTGCTCTTCACCGAGCTCATATCGGCCCACATCTCACCGGACGCGCTCACCCGGCTGCGCCCGCTGGCGAAGAGCGTGGTCGAGGCCGAGCTGACGATGGCGATGGACCGCCTGCTGGCCTCCGGCACGGACTCCGGCACGGACTCCGGTCAGACGCCCAGCTCGTAGACGACGGTCACCGGCGCATGGTCGGACCAGCGCTCGGGGTGCGTCTCGGCCCGCTCCACGAAGGCCTTCACGGCCTTCGCCGCCAGCCCCGGGGTCGCCACCTGGAGGTCGATCCGCCAGCCGGCGTCGTTGTCGAAGGCCCGCCCGCGGTAGGACCACCAGGAGTACGGCCCCTCGGTGTCGGGGTGCAGCTCCCGCATCACGTCGACGTAGCCCGCCTCCGCGTACACCTTGCCGAGCCACTCCCGCTCCTCGGGGAGGAAGCCCGCGTTCTTGCGGTTCGTCTTCCAGTTCTTGAGGTCGGCCTCCTGGTGGCAGATGTTCCAGTCACCGCACACGACGACCTCGCGGCCGTCGGCGGCGGCCCGCTCCTTCAGCGCCGCCAGGTACGTCAGGAACTCCCCCATGAACCGGTACTTCTCGTCCTGCTTCTCCGTCCCCGCCTCGCCCGAGGGCAGGTAGAGGCTGGCCACGGTCACACCGGGCAGATCGATCTCCAGGTACCGCCCGCTGCCGTCGAACTCCGCACTGCCGAATCCGACCTGCACCCGCTCGGGCGCGCGCCGCGTGTAGAGCGCGACCCCGGCCCGCCCCTTGACGGCGGCCGGCGCGAAGACGGTGTGCCAGCCTTCGGGGGTCCGGACCTCCTCCGGAATCTGCCCCTCCTCGGCCCGCACCTCTTGCAGGCAGACCACATCGGCGTCGGATCCGCCGAGCCAGGCCCCGAAGCCCTTCTTGGCAGCGGCGCGGATCCCATTCACATTCACGGAGGTCACAGTGAGCATCCCAGCACCATAGCGGGATGGTTCCGTACGATATTCGAATGTCTCACCGGATAGACCTCCGCACCGTGCCGTACGACCACCCGGACGCGGTCAAACTCAACGACCAGGTCCAGCTGGAGTACCAGGAGCGGTACGACGGTGAGGGCGACGCCACCTTCCTGGACCCGGCGATGTTCGTCCCGCCGCAGGGCCGCTACCTGCTGGCCTACGACGCCACGGGCACCGCGGTGGCCAGCGGCGGCTGGCGCAGCCAGGACGAGAACGACGAGGGCTACGCGGACGGCGACGCGGAAGTCAAGCGCATGTACGTCGTCCCCGAGGCCCGCGGCCTGGGCCTGGCCCGCCGCATCCTGGCCACCCTGGAGGACGACGCCCGCGCGGCGGGCCGCCGGCGCATGGTCCTCGAAACCGGCGACCAGCAGCCGGAGGCGATAGCCCTCTACCTCTCCTCGGGCTACACCCTGTCGGCGAAGTTCGGCCACTACCGCCACCACGACTCCAGCCGCTGCATGACGAAGCCCCTTTGACCCGGCCCCCTCTCCAGCCCCGCCGGGCCCCATCCAGCCCCGCCGGCGTTTGAGGCGCGGGGGTCCGGGGGCAGCGCCCCCGGCGACGACCCGGGTCGGATCCAGTACCCGCACCCCCGTGGCGGGCCGGCCGACCGGGGCATCGCCGAGGGTCCGTCCCCGCGCCCCTGCTCCCCGTACGGGCTCCATCAGCGGCTGCGGCTCCCCGTATGTCCCCCTGTCGAGATCATGCGGCGCCGCGGGCCTGAAGTCAGCGGTGAGCAGGCAGGATGATCGTGCAATGCGAGATCCAGCAGGGTGGACATATGTGTAAGGGAACGGACATAGGCGAAACGGACCCGATCACGGAGGGCGAGGGCGAGGGCGAGGGCCGCGAGAGCGAGATCTGCCCCGAAGGACTCCAGTACTACGCGGACTCCCTCCAGGGCCGGCCCCCCGCCGGACCGTGCCCGCCGTGCCTGCTCGACCTGGGACTCGTACGGCGGCTGCCCGACGGCACCTTCGCCGCCATCCCGCCCCGGCTCGCGGCCGGCGCACGCACGGACCACCTGGAACAGGCCATCGAGGAGAAGCGCAAAGCCCTGGCGGCCGTCCGCACCTCGATCGCCCGCGCCCAGGAGGTCTACCTGGACAGCTACCACCAGGGGGACACGCACGCGGTCCGCACCGTGCACGGCGCCGGCACCATCAACGCGACGATCTCCGCGGCCGTCGGCTCCTGCCAGGAGGAACTGCTGACCGTCCAGCCGGACGGCCCGCGCCCGCAGGAGGTTCTCGACGCGGCGCTGGTGAACGACCTGGCCGCCCTGCACCGCGGTGTCCGGCAGCGGACGGTCTACCAGCACACCGTCCGCTCCCACCCGCCCACGCTCGCCTACGTGGAGCAGATCTCCCGGGCGGGCGGCGAGATCCGCACCCTGGACGAGGTCTTCGACCGGCTGATCGTCTGCGACCGCAGGATCGCCTTCGTCCCCGACCCGGGGGCACGGCGCAGCGAGCTGGCGCTGGCCATCGAGCATCCGGGGGTCGTCCGCTACCTGGTCGGCATCTTCGAGCACGCCTGGCAGCGGGCCGTACCGCTGCGGGACGTCTCCGGAGGACGGCTGCCGGCCGCGCTCACCGACGACGTCCGCCGCACGATCCTGCGGCACATGGTCAACGGCCACACCGACGAGGCGATCGCCGCCCGCGTCGGCATGAGCACGCGCAGCGTCTCCCACCACATGCGCTGGGCCGCCGACCTCTTCGGCAGCCGCAGCCGCGCACAGCTCGCGTACCTCATCGCCCGGAGCGGCTTCCTCGACGGCGGCCCCTCGACCGACGCCTGACGAAGCGGCTCGACGCAGCCCCCAGAACGCGGTGCGGTCAGGGCCGATCAGGTTCTTGCGGCCCCGACCGGGCGGCGGGCACCCTCTCCCGCGGCCGTCACCGGGGATGATGCGTGCGGCTCACGCGGAGAGGGACTGCCCCATGTGCACGCGCATCCTGTGGAACACCGGCGACCACGCGGTTCTCACCGGCCGGACGATGGACTGGCCGGAGTCGACGGAGCCGGTCCTGACCGTCCTGCCCCGGGGGCAGGAGCGGGACGGCGGCACGCTCGCGGGTGCCACCGTCGTCGGGGACAACCCCCTGCGGTGGACGAGCAGGTTCGCCAGCCTCGTGACGACCGTCTACGGCGCCGGAACGGCCGACGGCCTCAACGAGGCCGGTCTCGGCGCCCACATGCTGTACCTGGACAGCACCGACCCCGGCCCCCGCGACCCCGGCACGCCGGGCCTCCAGATCGCCCTGTGGATCCAGTACCTGCTGGACGGCGCCGCGACCGTGCGGGAGGCGCTGTTCCTGCTCGACGCCTGCCAGCTGGTGCCGGTCGAGATGCACGGCTTCCGGGCCACGGTGCACGTGGCGCTGGAGGACGCCTCGGGAGACTCCGCGATCATCGAGTACATCGCGGGCGAGCGCCGGGTCCACCACGACCGCAGCTACACGATCATGACGAACGAGCCCCCCTACGACGAACAGCTGCACCTGCTGCGGGAGCAGGTGCGCAGGGTCAAGGAGCTCGGCCACGACGGGCCCGGCAGCGAAGTCCCGCTGCCCGGGAACGTCAACGCGGTCGACCGCTTCCAGCGCGCCGCCTACTTCGGCGCCCTGCTGCCCGAGCCCGCGGACGACCGGCAGGCGGTCGCCGCCATCCTGGCGGTGACCCGCAACGCCTCGGTGCCCTTCGGCGCGCCGTACCGCGAGGGGCGCTTCCGGACCTACAACACCGAGTACCGCACCGTCTGCGACCTCACCAACAAGCGGTACTGCTTCGAACTGTCCACGAGCCCGAACCTCCTGTGGGCCGAACTCGACCGCTTCGACCTCTCCCCCGGCGCCCCGGCCATGACCCTGGACCCCGACGACATCGACCTCGCCGGCAACGTCTCGTCCCGCTTCACCCCGTCACCCGCACCGTTCTGACCCCACCCGGCTCAACGACCCCCGCCAACGCCGGTCTCCCTGGGCCACTCGTGCCGAGGATCGGCTGCTGCGCCCCGGCGGTCGGCGTCCAGCCATTCGTCGCTGTTCCACAGGACGGGCATCGCGCCCATGTACTCGATGCCGGGGAAGCGGGCCTTCGATGTGCTCGGCGCCGGCTTCGAGGCGGCGTCACGACGGTAGTCGTCCAGCAGTCGGAAGAACTCCTCGACCGGGGTGGAGTCCGCAGGCGTGGTGCGTTCGATCTCGGCGGCCCAGCTGAGGGAACTGGTCGCCCCGCGACGCTCGTGAAGCCATCGCGTGAATCCCTCTTCGGGCCAGAAGTCGAAGGGTTCGTCAATCGCGTGCACGCCCAGCGCGACGCGGTAGCCGACGAGGAGCGCCTCCAGATGACTGAGCGAGTGGCCCGGCAGCCACATGCCGGGCCGGAGGCGCACCTGCTCGAGGAAGTCGTACACGTCCGTGCAGTCCTGCCACTGCTTGGCGGTGATCTGCGGGCTGTCGTCGGTCGGCATGGCCCGAGCCTACGACGCGGGCGGGAGTTGTCCGCTCTGCCCGGGGAGTTGGATGTTCTGCCCCCGACCCACCCCGCAAACGCCGAGATCCCGCCCGGTCTTTCCACCGGGCGGGATCTCGTGACGTTCACGAGAGCTACTCGCGAACTGTCGTCTGTGGACCTGTGGGGATTTGAACCCCAGACCCCCTCGATGCGAACGAGGTGCGCTACCAGACTGCGCCACAGGCCCTTGCGACGTGTGAAACATTAGCATCCCCGCGCGGGTGCTCCAAAACCGATATCCCGGAGCGTCCGCGCAGGTCACCGATCACTCGTTCGCGGCGCGCGGGCGGTCCTCGCCCTCGTACTGGTCGAACAGCGGGGTGCGGCCCTTGCCCTGGCCGCGGGGGCGCGGGGTGGTCTGGGGCTTCGGGTCCGGCTTCGGGGGGCCGGGCTGGGCGCGCAGGCGGGGTTCCGTCGGTTCGGCCGTGCTGGAGCGGGTCGCGCTCCAGGCGTCCGGGGCCGCGGGACCCGTGGCGCGGGGGGCCACCGGGGCCGTCACGTACGTCGGCAGCGGGACCGGGACCGGCTCCCAGCTGTCACCGCGGGCGGGGCCGCGTTCGCGCTCGCGCTGCTGGTCCACCCACTCGGCGTGGTCGGTCTGCTCGACCAGCGCGCGCCGCCCGGCCTCCTGCGGGGACACCGGTGGCGCAGGGTCCGGTTCGCCGCCGGACGCCGCCTCGGGCTCACGGCGGCTGGGGCGGTTCTCCCGCAGCTGCCGCGCGGCCGCCTCGGCGCGACGCCGGTCCATCGTGAACTCGTAGCGCCGCCGCTCCTGTACCCGCAGGTGCACGATGTACGTGCTCAGCAGGAGGGCCGGCACGGCGGGCGCCCACAGGTAGCGCAGGCCGCCGACCGCGGCGACGACGGCGCCGAGGGTGAAGACGAGGAAGAGGAGCGCGGTCGTGCGCCGGCGGCGCGCGAGGACCTGGAGGCGCTGTTCGCGCCGGGCCCGCTCCGCGCGCTGCTCCCGTTCGGCGGTGGCCGGTCTCGGCTCCGCCCGGGTCGGGGGCACGACAAAGGCCCGGGCGTCGGCGTCGACGGAATCAACCTTCTCCGTCGCGGCGTCCGGGTCCGCGTGGGGCTGGGGCTCCGCCTGCTCGTCACCGCGCTCACGCAGCCCCTTGGCGTAACGGCGCTCCATTCCCGCCCGGCCGGAAAGCAGCCGAATGGCAGTGGAGAAGCGTTCCGTCGGACGGGCTTCGTTCAGCTCGTCCTGCCTCCGGAGCCACATGGGCACCAAGTAGGCGGCCCAGGCCCCGACAATGACTGCGTAGATGAGGCCGCTGCTGCTCACACCTCACACCGTAGAGGGGTGCAGCCGAGGGGATCGGCCAATTGGGCCGGTGTGTCGCGCGATCTCGCTGATATCACGGACTTTTTTTGTGATTCTTCGGATCAGGTTATGGGCGAATCGGTTACCCGAGGCCATTAATTCGAACAGATATTCGCTTATCGCTGCTCGGCACGGATCGGCCGTCCCCTATTTCGGCGGAGCCTTCGGCGGGGACTGCGCGTGCCGCGCCCGGTGCCAGCGGCGCAGCAGCCCCTCCGGAACCTCCTCCACCGTGACCGCGTAGACGAGGTGGTCGCGCCAGGCGCCGTCGATGTGCAGGTACCGCGGACGCAGCCCCTCCTCGCGCAGGCCCAGCTTCTCCACGACCCGCCGGCTCGGCAGGTTCTCGGGGCGGATGCACACCTCGATCCGGTGCAGGCCGACCTTCCCGAAGCAGTGGTCCACGGCCAGCGCGACCGCCGTCGGCATCACGCCGCGGCCCGCCACCTCGCGGTCCACCCAGTAGCCGATGTGGCCCGCGCACATCGAGCCCCAGGTGATCCCGGCGACCGTCAGCTGGCCCACCAGACGGCCCTGGTACTCGATGACGAAGGGCAGCATCCGGCCCGCGTTCGCCTCCGCCCGCAGATGGCGGACCATCTGGCGGTACGTGGGCCGCTGGATCACCGGCCCCCACGGTGCGGGCGGCGGGATCGTGGCCTCCCACGGCCGGAGCCAGTCGCGGTTGCGCCGGTTGACCTCGCGCCAGGCCTTCTGGTCCCGCAGCTTTATCGGCCGGAGCGTGACGTCGCCGTCCGCCAGGACCACCGGCCAGGTCGGGCCGTTCAGAGCGTGCTCCCGGAGGGCGCCGCCGGTCTGGGGTGGTCGCCGCCCCTGATCTGGTCGACCGCGTGCGGCAGGACGCGGGACAGGACGGCGAGGCCGTCGCGCACCCCGCCCGTCGAGCCGGGGAGGTTGACGATCAGGGTGTGCCCGGCCACGCCCGCGAGGCCCCGGGACAGGGCCGCGGTCGGCACCTTCGCCAGGCCCTCGGCACGGATGGCCTGCGGGATGCCCGGGATCTCGTAGTCCAGCACGCGCGCGGTGGCGTCCGGGGTGCGGTCGGTCGGCGAGATTCCGGTCCCGCCGGTGGTCAGGATGACGTCGTACCCGGCGGCCACGCCCTCGCGCAGCGCCTGCTCCACCGGGTCGCCGTCCGGGACGACCCGCGGGCCGTCCACCGTGAAGCCGAGCTGCTCCAGGGCCTGCGCGAGCAGGGGGCCGCCCTTGTCCGCGTACACGCCCTGCGAGGCCCGGTTCGAGGCCGTCACGACCAGGGCCCGGCCGAGCGGCTGAACGGGGGCCGCCGCCCCGGCAACAGCGTCATCGCCGGGGCCGGGCCTATGGCTGGAGCTGTCGCCGTGGCTGTCACCGTGGCCGGGGCCGTGGCTGTGGCTGTGCACCTCGCCGCCGCGCGGGGCGTTCACGAGCGTGCCCAGTCGCCGGACTTGCCGCCGGTCTTCTCCTCCACCCGGACGTCCGTGATGACGGCGCCCTTGTCGACCGCCTTCACCATGTCGATCACGGTGAGGCCGGCGACCGCGACGGCGGTCAGCGCCTCCATCTCGACGCCCGTGCGGTCGGTGGTCTTCACGGTGGCGAGGATCTCGACGGCGTCGTCGGCGACCCGCAGATCGACCGTGACGCCCGAGACCGCCAGCGGGTGGCACAGCGGGATCAGGTCGGGCGTCTTCTTCGCGCCCATGATCCCGGCGATCCGCGCGGTGGCGAGGGCGTCCCCCTTGGGCACACCCTCGCCGCGCAGCAGCTCGATCACCCGCGGCGCGACGAGTACGCGTCCGCTGGCCCGCGCCGTCCGGGTGGTGACGTCCTTCCCGGACACGTCGACCATCCGGGCCGCGCCGGCCTCGTCGATGTGGGTGAGCCTGCTCTCGGTACTCATTGCTGCGCCGCTCCGCTCTGGGCCCGCGAGGAGCCTGTGTGGTGCGACACACGCTACCCGCACCGGCGCCGCTTCAGCCGAGCAGGATCACTTCCAGCTCGCTCCCGGGTTCCACCGAGGTGACGTCCTCCGGTACGACCATCAGGCAGTCGGCGTGCGCCAGCGCGGCGATCAGGTGGGAGCCCGATCCGCCGACCGGGCCGACCGTCCCGCTCTGCGCGTCGTACTTGCCGCGCAGGAACTGGCGGCGGCCGGCCGGGGAGCCGAGGGCCTTGTCGGCCGACAGCACCGCGCGCACGCTCGGCCGCCGCACCTCGGACTCCGGCAGCCCCATCAGGGCGCGGATCGCGGGGCGCACGAACAGCTCGAAGGAGACGTAGGAGGACACCGGGTTGCCGGGCAGTGCCAGCAGCGGGGTGTGGTCCGGGCCGATCGAGCCGAAGCCCTGCGGCTTGCCGGGCTGCATGGCGAGCTTGCGGAAGTCGATCCCGCCGCCGTCGACGTCCTCGCCCTCCTCGGACTGCCCGACGGACGACAGCGCTTCCTTGACCACGTCGTACGCGCCGACGCTGACCCCGCCCGTGGTGACCAGCAGGTCGGCCCGGATCAGCTGGTCCTCGATGGTGGAGCGCAGGGTGTCGGCGTCGTCCGCGACGGCGCCGACCCGGTAGGCGATGGCGCCGGCGTCCCGCGCGGCCGCGGCCAGCGCGAAGCTGTTGGAGTCGTAGATGGTGCCCGCGGTGAGGGCCTCGCCGGGCTGGACCAGCTCGCTGCCGGTGGACAGGACCACCACGCGGGGGCGGGGCCTCACCCGGACGGTGCCGCGCCCGATGGCGGCCAGCAGGGCGATCTGCGGCGGCCCGAGGACCGTGCCGGCGGCGAGCGCCAGGTCGCCGGCCTGTACGTCGCTGCCGCGCGCGCGGACGTGCTCGCGCGCCTCGGCGGCGCGGTGCACCCGCACCTCGCCGCTCGCGTGCTCGGGGGCGGCGCTGGCCGGGGTCATCCCGGCGGCCGCGCCGCCGCCCGTGCCGCCGTCGGTCCACTCGACCGGTACGACGGCTTCCGCGCCGGGCGGCAGCGGGGCGCCGGTCATGATCCGGGCAGCCTCGCCGGGGCCCACGGTGGGCAGCTCACCGCTGCCCGCCGCGACGTCCCCGACGACCGTCAGCACCGCGGGGAACTCCTCGCTCGCACCCTGGACGTCGGCCGTACGGACGGCGTAGCCGTCCATGGAGCTGTTGTCGAAGGGCGGGAGGGCGACGGGCACGGTCACGTCCTCGACCAGGACACAGCCCTGGGCGTCCAGCAGTTGGAGCTCGATGGGCTCCAACGGCCGGACGGCCGAGAGGACGTCCGCGAGGTGCTCGTCCACGGACCACAGACGGTGGCCGGTGTCCTGCGGTGCGGAACTGCTCAAGGTGCTACATCTCCTCCGTGACGTAACGGTGAAGCCAGGTGCGGAACTCGGGGCCCAGGTCCTCACGCTCGCACGCGAGGCGGACGATGGCCCGCAGGTAGTCGCCGCGGTCCCCGGTGTCGTAGCGACGGCCCCGGAAGACCACGCCGTGCACCGGACCGCCGACGGTCTCGTCGGCGGCCAGCTTCTGCAGGGCGTCGGTGAGCTGGATCTCCCCACCGCGGCCCGGCTCGGTCTCCCGCAGTATGTCGAAGATCGCGGGGTTGAGGACGTAGCGTCCAATAACCGCGTAATTGCTGGGGGCGTCCTGGGGGTCCGGCTTCTCGACGAGGCCGGTGATGCGGACCACGTCCTCCTCGTCCGTGGCCTCGACGGCGGCGCAGCCGTAGAGGTGGACGTTGGCCGGGTCGACCTCCATGAGCGCGATGACGGTGCCGCCGGTGCGGGCGTAGATGTCGGCCATCTGCCGCAGCAGCGGGTCGCGCGGGTCGATGAGGTCGTCACCGAGCAGGACGGCGAAGGGCTCGCGGCCGACGTGCGGCTCGGCGCACAGCACCGCGTGGCCCAGGCCCCGCGGGTCGCCCTGGCGGACGTAGTGCATGGTGGCCAGGTCGCTGGATTCCTGAACCTTCTTCAGGCGGTCGTCGTCGCCCTTGGCGATGAGGGCCGACTCCAGCTCGTAGTTCCGGTCGAAGTGGTCTTCCAGGGCACGCTTGTTACGCCCAGTGATCATGAGCACATCGTCGAGCCCGGCTCCCACGGCCTCCTCCACCACGTACTGGATGGCCGGCTTGTCCACAACCGGGAGCATTTCCTTCGGGGTCGCCTTGGTCGCCGGGAGGAAGCGAGTGCCGAGGCCAGCGGCCGGAATCACGGCCTTCTTGATCACGGGGTGCAACATAGTCATGCCCCGAACGATAGTGGCTTCTGTCGAACGCCAGACGAGATCGCAGCAGGTAGATGCTGGTATGGACCGATTCGGAAGGATATTTGATTTCCTCGTGGCCGAGAACCCGCACACCGTCTCCGCCAAGGCCGGGCTGCGCCGAGAACTGCTCGCCGCGCGCCGCGCCTTGTCCCCCGAGGACTGCCGTACGGCGGCCACCGCGCTCGCCGTCAGGGCCTTCGAACTGCCCGAACTGGCCGATGCCCGCACGGTGGCCGCGTACGTCTCGATCGGCACCGAGCCCGGCACCCGGGAGCTCCTGGACGCCCTGCGCGCGGCCGGCAAGCGGGTGCTGCTCCCCCTGCTGCTGCCCGACAACGACCTCGACTGGGCGGCGTACGAAGGCCCGGGCAGCCTCGCCGAGGCCGCCCACCCGGGGAAGATGCGGCTGTTGGAGCCGACCGGACCCGCGCTCGGGCCGGACGCGGTCACCGGGGCGGACGCCGTGCTGCTGCCCGGGCTCGCGGTGGACGGCCGCGGCATGCGGCTGGGCCGCGGCGGCGGCTCGTACGACCGGGTCCTGGAGCGGCTGGAGCGCGCCGGGGCGCATCCCGCGCTCGTCGTGCTCCTCTACGACGACGAGGTGGTCGCGCGGGTCCCGGAGGAACCGCACGACCACCCCGTCCGGGCGGTGGCGACCCCCTCGGGGGTGCGCCGCTTCAGCCGGCCCTAGGAACCCTCGGGCGTGAGGGTCAGGGTGTCGACCGTGGCCTTCTCGACGGCGTCCTTGCCGAAGGGCCACTCCAGCAGCTCGCCCTTGGCCCACATCGTCGTCTGGTCCGTGTAGTGCGCGTTGTACGCGTGCCCCGAGGCACCCGTCAGGTTGATCCAGCGCGACTTGTCGAGCTCGTTGAGGTTCACGACCATCCGCATCGACGGCACCCACGTGACCCCGTACCCGCTGGAGGCGTTCCAGCCGGTCGCATTGACCGTGGCCTCGCCGCCGCCCAGGTTCCACGGGCCGCGGTTGAGGAGCCACTGCATGAAACCGGGACCCTCGGTGCCGATGGTCTGGTTCTTCAGCGTCAGCTGGTGCAGGCGGCCCCAGCTCCAGGTGGACTGGTCCTTGCCGAGCTTGGCGGTCAGCTCCCAGCGGGCGTCCGCCATGGCCCGCGCGAACAGCTGGTCGCGGGTGGTGGTGGCGGGCTTGTTCAGGCCCTTGGCAGGTGCGCTCCACCACGGCGACTTCTCGTCCTTGACCAGGCGGCGGACCACCTCGAACCAGCGGTCACCCCCGTCGGGCTGCGCCGAGTCCGCATCACGGGTACCGCACTCGCGGACCGTCTTGGCGAGGTCGTCGGCCGGGCCGGTGCCGTTGCCGAGGACGTTCATGCAGCTGCCCTCGAGCCTCAGCTCCTTGGGCATCTTGTCGCCGAAGGACAGCTTGAGGATGTTGCGCCAGACCGCGTTGAAGTAGGCCGCGGCGGCCGAGTCGGACTCCTGGGTGTAGTTCCAGCCGTCCAGCAGCTTCTGTGCGGCGCGCACGCCCGGGTCCGAGATCTCGATCTTCGACAGCATCGGGGTGAGCAGCGCGGCGATCTCGCTGCTGTTGTCCATCTGCATGGTGCGCATGTCGTCGGTCGAGATCCGGCCGCCGTCCTTGATCTTCGCCTCGATGAGGTCGTTGATCCGCTGGCTGCGGGCGCCGTAGCCCCAGTCGGTGGTCAGCAGGTACGGGTACTTGCCCGCGCCGGTCCCGGTCTCCACGACGGCCTGGTTGGCGGTGACGATGTAGCCGCGGGACGGGTTGGAGTCCCAGGGCATCTCGTTCTGCGGGATGTAGCCGGTGTTGCCGTCCTTGCCGCCCTTCCAGGCGTACTTGGAGTCCCAGCCCGGGGTGGGCATCCGGCCGTCGCCCTGGCCGCGCACCGGGATGCGGCCCGGAGCCTGGTAGCCGATGTTGCCCGAGGCGCCCTTGTTGTCGGCGTAGATCAGGTTCTGCGACGGCACGTCGAACTCGGCGGCGGCCGCACGGAAGGCGGGGAAGTCCTTGGCGCGGTTGAGCTTGAAGACCGCGTCCATGGTCTTGCCCGGGTCCAGCGCCGTCCAGCGCAGGGCGACGGCGTAACCGTCGCCGCGGTCGGGGGCGGCGCTGGCGACGGGGGCGCGGGTGCCGACCGTACCGAGCTCCTCGCTGCGGTCGGAGACGAGCGGGCCGTTGTTGGTGGTGCGGACGGTGATCTTCTTGCTGGCGCCGCCCGCGACCTTGATGACCTCTTCACGGGTGGTGAAGGGCAGCACCCGGTTGTCGTAGACGTAGCCCTCGGGCTTGACCTGCTCCAGGTAGAGGTCGGTGACGTCGGCGCCGAGGTTGGTCATGCCCCAGGCGATGTCGGCGTTGTGGCCGATGACCACGCCGGGCATGCCGGAGAAGGTGTAGCCGGCGACGTCGTACTGGCACTGGGCCGAGGCCGTGCGGCAGTGCAGGCCCATCTGGTACCAGACCGAGGGCAGCTGCGGGGACAGGTGCGGGTCGTTCGCGAGCAGCGGCTTGCCGGTGGTCGTGTACTTGCCGGAGATGACCCAGGAGTTCGAGCCGATGCCGCTGCCGTTGGGGCCGAGGATCGCGGGGATCTTGTCCAGGGTGTCGGAGAGCGCGGTCAGCTGGGTGCGCAGGCCCACGGTCGCGCCCTGGGCGGTGGCGTTGTCGGCGAGGCCGGTGCCGGCGCCCGTGCCCGTGGGGGTCACGGTCTGGGTCCCGACGGCATTGCCGCTGCCGCTGCCGGTCCCGGTCCCGCTCCCGGTGCCGCCGCCCGCGGCGCCGCCCTGCGGGGTGTACTTCCCGCCGTCGACCTTGCCGCCCTCGACGATCGGCTTGTTCCGGTCGAAGGGGTACGGCGGGTAGAGCTCGTCGATCTGCGCCTGCGACAGCTTGGTCGCCATCAGGGCGCGGTCGATCTCGTCCTGCATGTTGCCGCGCAGGTCCCACGCCATCGCCTTGAGCCAGGCCACCGAGTCCACCGGCGACCACTGCTCGGGCCGGTAGTCGTCGCTCAGCTCGAGGGCGGCGTGCTCGACGGAGAGGTCCTTGCCGGACTTCCCCTTCAGGTACGCGTTGACCCCGTCGGCGTAGGCCTGCAGATACTTCTTGGTCTCGGGCGACAGCTTGGTGTCGAACTCGGCCTGCGCGACCTGGCGCCAGCCCAGCGTGCGCAGGAAGGCGTCGGTCTCGACCTGTCCGGAGCCGAACATCTCGGAGAGCCGCCCGGACGTCATGTGACGTCGTACGTCCATCTCCCAGAAGCGGTCCTGCGCGTGCACGAAGCCCTGCGCACGGAAGAGGTCGTCGTCACTGTCCGCATAGAGCTGGGGAATGCCTCGGGCGTCACGCTTGACCTCGACGGTCCCGGTCAGGCCCGGCACCTTGAGTTGGCCGGTCGTCTGGGGGAAGGAGGCGCGCACGCCGTCCACGCTCCAGTACGCCCCGTAGCCGAGGCCCGCGACGAGAGCCAGGACCAGGACGAGCACGATCAGACGGGCGCGTCGTCCCTTCTTCTTGGCGGGAGGAGCGGTTTCGTTGGCGGGCATCGCTGTCCTTAGAGGGGCAGGGTGGTCCTGGGAGTGCTGGGAGCAACCATAGGCGCAGGACCGACTTCGTTGATCCGCCAGGGGTGGAGCTGACGAGGACAGGGGCGAACAGACGTTTCACAATGTGGTTATCGCGTAAAGGGCGCGTCAAAGATTAGGTAAGGTAACGAACTACTTGCCGAACTTGTCGCCCGGCTGGATCGACCCACCGGGCGCATTGAGGAGGGCCGCCCGCTGACTGTCCACACGCTCAATGAGCTGCTGCTGGTCTGCTCGCTCGTGCTGCTCGTCGCCGTCGCGGCGGTACGCATCTCTTCGCGCAGCGGCCTCCCCAGCCTGCTCATCTACCTCGGCATAGGCATCGCGATAGGCCAGGACGGCATCGGCAACGTCGTATTCGACAACGCCGAGCTGACCCAGGTCATCGGTTATGCCGCGCTGGTCGTGATCCTCGCCGAAGGCGGTCTGGGCACGAAGTGGAAAGAGATCAAGCCGGCCCTGCCGGCCGCGGTCGTGCTTTCCCTGGTGGGCGTGGCGGTCAGCGTGGGCGTGACGGCGGCCGGGGCGCACTACCTGGTCGGACTGGAATGGCGGCAGGCCCTGCTGATCGGCGCGGTCGTCTCCTCGACCGACGCGGCGGCCGTCTTCTCGGTGCTGCGCAAGGTCCCGCTGCCCTCCCGGATCACCGGCGTCCTGGAGGCCGAGTCCGGCTTCAACGACGCACCCGTCGTCATCCTGGTCGTGGCCTTCTCGACCGTCGGCCCGGTGGACGAGTGGTACGTCCTCATCGGCAAGATCGCCCTGGAACTGGCGATCGGCATCGCGATCGGCCTGACCGTGGGCTTCCTGGGTGCCTACGGGCTGCGGCACGTGGCGCTGCCCGCCTCCGGCCTCTACCCGATCGCCGTGATGGCCATCGCCATCGTGGCGTACGCGGCCGGCGCGATGGCGCACGGCTCCGGCTTCCTCGCGGTGTACCTGGCGGCGATGGTGCTGGGGAACGCGAAGCTCCCGCACTGGCCGGCCACCCGGGGGTTCGCCGACGGGCTCGGCTGGATCGCCCAGATCGGCATGTTCGTGCTGCTGGGGCTGCTGGTCACCCCGCACGAGCTGGTCCGCGACTTCTGGCCGGCCGTGGTCATCGGGCTGGTGCTGACGATGGTGGCGCGGCCCCTGGAGGTCTTCCTCAGCCTGCTGCCCTTCCGGATCTCCTGGCAGGAACAGGTGCTGATGTCGTGGGCGGGCCTGCGCGGCGCCGTGCCCATCATCCTGGCGACGATCCCGATGGTGTCCGGGATCCAGGGCAGCGACCGCGTCTTCAACATCGTCTTCGTCCTGGTCGTCGTCTACACCCTGGTGCAGGGCCCGACCCTGCCGTGGCTGGCGCGCAAGCTGAACCTCGGCAACGGGGACGAGGGCGCCTCCGACCTCGGGATCGAGTCGGCGCCGCTGGAGAAGCTGCGCGGACACCTGCTGTCCTTCTCCATCCCGCCGGCCTCGCGGATGCACGGTGTGGAGGTGAGCGAACTGCGGCTGCCGCCGGGAGCCTCGGTCACGCTGGTGGTCCGGGACGCGAAGAGCTTCGTACCGGCGCCGTCGACCGTGCTGCGGCGCGGGGACGAGCTGCTGGTGGTGGCCACGGATCCGGTCCGGGACGCGGCGGAAACGCGGCTGCGGGCGGTGGCGCGGGGCGGCAAGCTCGCGGGGTGGCTGGGCACGGGCGGACCCGTTTCCCGTTAGAGCGTCGTTCTAATTCGGCCGAATTCGCTGAGATATGCCCACTTTCGCCCGCTTTTCCGGGCTCTTTACATGCGAAGCGGCCGTTAATCCCAGGTGAAGACACCCCTTGTCACCGAATTCACAGGGGGTGGTAGTGGGTTTCCCTGTACGATGAAGGCACACCAGATCGAACCAACTCTGCCTGACGCAGAGCTGGCGCGACCGCAAAGCGGCCGTGGCACCCTCCCGCAGTGGGCGCCCAGGTATCACTCGGTTCTGCGCAAGAGGACAGCTCTCGGGGCTCCCACATGTACGGGTGCGGCCGCTCACAAGGCGAAGCACCGTCCGCAGACGGGGACGCTCTACCAGGCAGCGGAAAGGCAAGGCCGTGACATCCGCGGTCACGACCGACACGTCCGCCCGCCCCGGCTACGGGCAGCTCCTGCGCACTCCCGGCGCCCTCGGCTTCGTACTTCCCGGCTTCGCAGCACGGCTTCCCTTCGGCATGCTGACCATCAGCATCCTGCTGCTGGTCCAGCACACCACCGGTTCCTACGGCAGCGCCGGCATCGTCGCCGCCGTCACCGGTATCTCCATGGCCCTGTCCGCCCCGCTGATGGGCATCTTCACCGACCGCTTCGGCCAGACCGCCGTCCTGCTGCCGGTGGTCCTCGCGCACTCCGTCGCCGTCACCGGCCTGGCCGCGCTCGCGCTGCTGGACGCCCCGGTCCTCGTACTGGCGCTGGCCGCCGTACCCGCCGGCGCCTCGGTCCCGCAGGTCGGGCCCATGGTCCGGGCGCGCTGGGCCGCCAAGCTGGAGGGCTCGCCGCTGCTGCCGACGGCCGCCGCCTTCGAGTCCGTCACCGACGAGTTCACCTTCGTCGTCGGCCCGGTCCTGGCGACCGCGCTGTGCACCGGCATCCACCCGGCGGCCGGCCTGGTCACCGAGGCCACGCTGACCCTGCTCGGCGGCCTGCTCTTCGCAGCCCAGCGGGCCAGCCAGCCCAAGACGCACGCCCCGTCGGCCACCGGTGACAAGCGCGGCTTCGCGCTGTCCCACGCCGGCCTGCGCGTCCTGATCTTCGCCTTCCTCGGGATCGGCGCCGTCTTCGGCGGCATGCAGGTCTCGCTCGCCGCCTTCTCCAACGAGATCGGCAACCCCGGCGCCAACGGCCTGCTCTACGGCGTCTTCGCCGCGGGCAACATGATCGCCGGCATCGCCATGGGCGCCATCGCCTGGAAGATCGGCCCGCGTCGCCGGCTGATCCTCGGCTACATCGGCCTCACCGCCGCCGCGTCCGTCCTGTGGGCGGCGAACTCGATGATCCTGCTGGGCGCGCTCGGCCTGGTCGTCGGCCTGTTCATCGCCCCGGCCCTGATCACCGGCTACACGATGGTCGAGCAGCTGGTCCCCGCCGGCGCCCGGACCGAGGCCTTCACCTGGCTGACCGGCTCGATCGCCTTCGGTCAGGCCGTCGCCGTCATCCTGGCCGGCCGCCTGACGGACGCGCACGGATCCTCGTACGGCTTCCTGGTACCCATGGGTGCCACCGCGCTCGCGCTGGCCACCCTGCTGGCGCTGCGGGCCAAGCTGGCCCCCAAGGCCCCGAGCCGGATCGTGAACGCGTCCGCGCAGGAGGCCGCGCCCGAGCGGGAGGCCGCGCCCGCGGCCCGGACCGAGACCGCCTCGAAGCCGCAGGCGAAGGCCCCTGCCGACACCCCGCCGGCCCCCCGTAACCGGGTGAACGAGCGTGGGATGGGTCACCGCGCGCCGGTGACGGTGGACTGATCCGCCGGAATACGTCACCATGGAGCGTCGTTAGCACTCATTGAGTGAGAGTGCCAGGAGGAAATTCGTGCCGACCTACCAGTACCAGTGCACCGAGTGCGGTGAGGGCCTTGAGGCCGTGCAGAAGTTCACCGATGACGCACTGACCGTGTGCCCGAGCTGCGACGGACGCCTGAAGAAGGTGTTCTCCGCGGTCGGCATCGTCTTCAAGGGCTCCGGTTTCTACCGGAACGACAGCCGCGGCGCGTCGTCCAGCAGCACCCCTGCCTCGAAGCCGTCGTCCAGCTCCTCGTCGTCCTCGACGTCGACCCCCGCCGCCGCTCCCGCCGCCTCGTCCTCCTCGACGTCGTCGAGCTCGTCGAGCAGCAGCTCCACGTCGGCCGCCTGATCGCTTCTCCCCGAGGCCCCGCCCGCCCCAGCGGCAGCGGGGCCTTCGGCATGCCCACGGCAGGGCCTTAGGGTGGACCGCATGGTGAACGCAGAGATCGGTGTCATCGGCGGTTCGGGCTTCTACTCCTTCCTGGAGGACGTCTCCGAGATCCAGGTCGAGACCCCGTACGGACCCCCGAGCGACTCCCTGTACATCGGAGAGCTGGGCGGGCGCCAGGTGGCCTTCCTCCCCCGGCACGGGCGCAGCCACACCGTCCCGCCGCACAAGATCAACTACCGGGCGAACCTGTGGGCCCTGCGCTCCGTCGGGGTCCGTCAGGTACTGGGCCCGTGCGCGGTCGGCGGCCTGCGCACCGAGTACGGGCCGGGCACGCTGCTCGTGCCCGACCAGCTGGTCGACCGTACGAAGGCCCGCGCCCAGACCTTCTTCGACGGCGAGCCGCTGCCCGACGGCTCCGTCCCGAACGTCGTGCACACCACCTTCGCCGACCCGTACTGCCCGGTGGGCCGGTCCGTGGCGCTGGCGGCGGCCCGGGGCCGCGACTGGGAGCCGGTGGACGGCGGCACCATGGTCGTCATCGAGGGACCCCGGTTCTCGACGCGCGCCGAATCGCGCTGGCACGCGGCGGCGGGCTGGTCGGTGGTCGGCATGACCGGTCACCCGGAGGCGGTCCTCGCCCGTGAGCTGGGGCTCTGCTACACCTCCATGGCCCTGGTCACGGACCTGGACGCGGGCGCCGAAACCGGCGAGGGGGTCTCTCACACGGAGGTCCTGAAGGTGTTCGGCGAGAACGTCGGCCGGCTGCGCGAGGTCCTCTTCGACGCGGTGGCGGCCCTGCCGGCCACCGAGACCCGGGACTGCCTGTGCACGCACGCCCACGACGGCTGGGACCTGGGCATCGAGCTCCCGTAGGGCCCGCTGTCACATTCGGCCCGGCTGTCCGGTCCTCCCTGTGAAGGCGGAAACAAGACCGCCCCTGCCCGGGAGATGACTGTCATGCCGCGTATCTCGCTCACCCCGCCCCGCACCCTCCTCATGCGCATCGGCTCGTGGTACTCGCGCCGCACCTACGGCAAGGTGCTCGACCCGGGCCGGGCGTACGGGCACCACTCGCAGGTGCTGCTGTCCTACGTCCGGCTGGAGCGGAGCGCGGCGAAGTGGAGGGCGCTCGACGCCGGCCTCAAGCACCTCGCGGTGATGGCGTCGGCGGCCCGCATCAACTGTTCGTGGTGCATGGACTTCGGCTACTGGGAGGGCCACGAGCTGGGCGTGCCGGCGGAGAAGATCGAACGGGTGCCGCGGTGGCGGGAGGCCCCGGAGGTGTTCACCGTGCTGGAACTGCTGGTCATGGAGTACGCCGAGGCCATGACGGAGACCGAGCCGACGGTCACGGACGAGCTCGCGCGGGAGCTGATCGCGCGGCTCGGCGAGGAGGCGTTCGTCGAGCTGACCGCGACGGTCGCGCTGGAGAACTGGCGCTCGCGCGTCAACAGCGCCTTCGGCCTGACCAGTCAGGGCTTCTCGGAGGCCTGCCGGGTCCCGACCGGGCGATGACGTCGACAATGACGGCGTGAACACGGACCCCGCCCCCGCACCCGCCCTTGCTCCCGTCCCCGCTCCCGTTCCCGCTCCCGCTCCCGCCGACCGCAAGGTGATCGTCGCCCTCGACTTCGACGAGCGCCGGGCCGCCGAGGCGCTCGTCGAGCGGCTCGGCGATGCCTGCGGCTTCTACAAGATCGGCCTGGAGCTGCTGACCTGCGCGGGCCCCGGACTCGCACGGGACCTCGTCGGGCGGGGGCACGAGGTCTTCCTCGACCTGAAGCTCTTCGAGATCCCGAACTCCGTGGCCGGCGCCGTCCGGGCCGCCGGCGCGCTGGGCGCGTCCATGGTGACCGTGCACGCCATGGGCGGTACGGGGATCATGTCCGCGGCGGTGGAGGCGGCGCGGGAGTTCCCGCGGCTGCGGGTGCTCGCGCTGACGGTGGTCACGAGCATGACCGGGAGCGACCTGGCGGACATCGGCGTCGACGCGGGCACCGAGGAGCAGGTGCTGCGGCTGGCCCGGCTGGCGGCGGGCGCGGGATGCGACGGGGTCGTCGCCTCGCCCCGGGAGGCCGCGGGGGTGCGCCAGCTGCTGGGGCCGGACCGGCTGGTCGTCACGCCGGGGGTGGCCCTACAGCCGGAGGGCTCGGCGGGCTCCGGTGGGACGGCGGGCTTCGGTGGCGCGGCGGGCTCCGGTGGCGCGGCGGGCTTCGGTGGCGCGGCGGGCTTCGGTGGCGCGGCGGGCTTCGGTGGCGCGGCGGGTGGGCATGCCCGGGCGGGGACGCCCCGGGCGGCCTTCGCGGCCGGGGCCTCGCACGTGGTGGTGGGCCGGTCCGTCAGCCGGGCGGCGGACCCGGTGGCGGCGCTGCGGCGGGTGGTGCGGGCCGCTGGTTGACTCTTGCGGGTGACGGGGTTGTCCACAGGCCGGGGACGGTCCACAGGCTCCGGCGGGATTCCGTGGGAGGCCGGATCGTGGGAGGTGTCCGGGCGACGGGTCCGGGCCCGGCTTCTCACTCCGTCTGGTGGTGTTCGTCATGTCCCGTTGTTCCACGGCCTCTTCGACTTCCTCCGTGTGTCCCCCCGCCCGCCCGGTCCCGCCGTTCCCCCCGCTTCGGGTCGGGCGGGGCGGGGACCGGCTGCGCCGCGCCGTGCGGCGCCGGCGGCGGGTCGCCTCGGCCGCGCTGGCCGTCGTGGCGGCGGCGCTGGCCGTGGGCGGGACGGAGGCGCAGGCCTCGCGGGGCGCCGCGCCGCCCGAGGCGCGGGCCGCCCGGGGCGCTCCGCCCGCCGCGGTGCGGATGGTGTCGGCCCCGGTGCGCATCGCGGACGCCGCGACCGTGCGGCTGCTGCGGCCCGGGGACCGGGTGGACGTGGTCGCTGCGGAGCGGTCCGGATCGCCCACGGTGGTGGCCGCCGGAGCGCGGGTGGCCGAAGTCCCCCACCCGGAGAAGGGTGTTGCGGACGGCGGGGCGCTGGTGGTGCTGTCCGTCCCGCGGGACACCGCGCGGGTTCTCGTGGGTGCGGGTGCCACGACGCGACTGGCGGTGACGCTGTGCTGATTCGCACAAAGGGCCAGTCAAGTCACCACGGGGTGAGACCCGATTGGACACGCCGCGCCCGGACTGCCGTAACTTTCGGAACCGTTGGCTCCGTGTTCGGCAGATACGAAGAAAGGCTCAGTGGTGAGCGAGATGAAGAAGGAGAGCGTGCTGGCAGGCTTCAAGGCCTTCCTGATGCGCGGCAACGTGGTCGACCTGGCGGTGGCCGTGGTCATCGGCGCCGCGTTCACGAACATCGTGAACTCCGTGGTCAAGGGGATCATCAGCCCGGTGGTGGGCGCGGTCGGCACGCAGAGCCTGGACGGTTACAAGTCCTGCCTCAAGGCGCCCTGCGGTATCGGTGCGAACGGCCAGCCGACCGGTGTCGAGATCCTCTGGGGCTCGGTGCTGAATGCGGCGCTGACTTTCGTGATCACCGCTGCGGTCGTGTACTTCCTGATGGTGCTGCCGATGGCGAAGTACCTGGCGCGGCAGGAAGCCCGCCGCAAGGCCCGCGAAGGCGTCCAGGAGCTCGTCGAGATCACCGAGCTGGAGGTCCTGAAGGAGATCCGGGACGAGCTGGTCGCACAGCGCTCGGGCGGCGGCAGCGGGCCGGTGGGCTCCCGCGACGGGTTCTGACCGATCCGGCCGCCCCGGCCGGTCAGATGTGGTGCGGGGGCTTCTCGTCGAGGAATCGGGCCAGGTCGGCCGCGCTTCCACCGGCGGGCGGCCGCTCGCCCCAGCCCCGGTCGGTGTCGTCCGAGGACTGCTGGTCCAGCGGGTCGTCGAAGACCAGCCTCGGCTTGGGGCGGGGCTCGTCGGCCTCGGGGGCGGGGCGCACGGGCTGCGGCTCGGGGGCGGGGGTGCTGCTCATGCCTCCAGGGTACGGCCGGTCCGTCCCCGGGCCGGTACGTCTCGGCCCGGTGCGAGCGCACCCGCGGGGCGGGTGCGGGGGTGGTTGTGGACAGGGCCGTCGGTCCTTCGGGGCGCGGAGCCACAGTCCGATCACACCCCCGGTCCGTCGGTCGCGGCTCCGGCAGCCGCCGCCCGGGGCACACCACGGGGGTGAGCAGCGCGTCCGGACTGCCGCGGAGCGGTCCCTCTGGTCTCCTGGCCGGTATGGCCTACTCCCCCATGACCGCCCGCAGCCGCGACGAGGACCACCGTGCGGCCACCCCGCTGGAGCTGTTCTTCGACCTGTGCTTCGTCGTGGCGATCGCGCAGTGCGGGCAGCGGCTGGTGCACTCGCTGGCCGAGGGCCATCCCGTCACCGGGGTGATCGGCTACTTCTTCGTCTTCTTCGGCGTGTGGTGGGCGTGGATGAACTTCACGTGGTTCGCCTCCGCCTACGACTGCGACGACGTGCCCTACCGGATCGCGACCCTCGTCCAGATCGCGGGCGTCCTCGTCTACGCGGCCGGGGTGGGCCGGGCCTTCGACGAGAACGACTGGTCCGTCGCCGTCGTCGGCTACATCATCATGCGCGTCGCGCTGACGGCCCAGTGGCTGCGGGCGGCCTCCGGGGAGACCGGCACGGCCCGCACGGCGGCGCTGAAGTACGCCACCGGGCTGGTGCTCTGCCAGCTCGGCTGGGTGGCGCTGCTGTTCGCTCCGAACGACTGGAAGCGGTGGCTGTTCCTGGTCGTGGCCGCCTGCGAACTGCTGGTTCCGGTGATCGCCGAACGCGGGCACCAGACGCCCTGGCACGCGCACCACATCGTGGAGCGGTACGGCCTGTTCACCATCATCGTGCTGGGCGAGACGATCGCCGCGAGCACGGTCGCGGTCAAATCGGCGCTCGACGAGCACGAGGCCCTGGACCTGCTGCTGCCCATCGCGGCCGGCGGGCTGCTGATCGTGTTCGCCGCGTGGTGGATCTACTTCGCCGTGCCGATGCACCAGCACCTGACGTCCAACCGCGAGGCCATCCCGTGGGGCTACGGGCACCTGCTGATCTTCGCGTCGGGTGCGGCGATCGGCGCGGGCATCGAGGTCGCGGTGGAGCACGCGGTCCACAAGGCGCACATCTCGCAGCACGCCGCCAATGCGGCCGTGACCGTCCCGACCGCGCTGTTCCTGCTGATGGTGTGGCTGTTGCACTCCCGGCACTTCAAGCGCGGCCTCGCCCAGCAACTGGTCCTGCCCGTCGCCGCCGTGGTGACGCTCGCCTGCGCGTGGACGGGCCCGTACGCGGTGCTCTGGGCGGGGCTGGTGTCGACCGCGACCGTGGCGGTGGGCGTGAGCATGTCCACCCGGACGCAGCGTTGACACCCGCGCCCCCGCAACGGCGCCGTGGCGAACCGTCACCCCCGCACCCCCGCCACCGTTTCCAGGCCATGACACTCCCCCCACAGCGCCCCGGCGAGGACCCCGGCAGGGAGCTGGCCGAGCCAGGCTTCTGGCAACAGCCCCCCGCCCACCGCCTCGCCGCCTTCGCCCGGCTGCGCGCGGCCGAGGGCCCGGTCCACGTACCCGAGGGGTCCGGGCCCGGCCACTGGGCCCTCGTACGGCACGCCCAGGTGCAGGAGGCGAGTCGGCTGCCGAAGGTCTTCGCCAGCGCCCCCGGCGTGACCACTCCCGAGCCGGCCCGCTGGGTGCGGGCCCTCTTCGGGGACTCGATGGTCAATCTGGACGGCCCGGACCACGCCCAGCTGCGCAAGATCGTGCAGCGTGCGTTCACGCCCCGGCTGCTGGCCGCCGCCGAGGCCGACATCCACTCCGTGGCCGCCCGCATCGTGGACGACGTACTGGCCGAGCAGCCCGACGAGTTCGTCTCGGCCGTGGCCTCCCGGCTGCCCCTGGAGGTCATCTGCAACATGATGGGCATCCCGGAGCACTACCGCGCCGAGATCGCCGACCGCGTCAACCACGCTTCCGAGAACATCGGGGTGGAGCGGGGCCTGGCCTCCCGGCTGCGGATGCCGGGGCGCGGTCTGCGCGCGCTCGCCCGGATGCAGCGGATGGTCGCGGGGATCGGGCGGGAGCGCCGCAAGAACCCCACCGACGACCTGATCTCGGCTCTGGTGTGCGCGAACGTCGACGGCCAGGCCCTCGGGGCCCGCCAGCTCGGCGCCTTCTTCTCCCTGTTGATGGTCGCCGGGGTGGAGACCACCCGGAACGCGATCACCCACGGGCTGACGCTGCTGACCGATCACCCGGACCAGCGGGACCTGCTGCTCTCGGACTTCGAGGCGCACGCGGACGGCGCGGTGGACGAGATGATCCGGCACTCGACGCCGATCATCCAGTTCCGCCGGACCGTGGCCGCCGAGCACACCATGGACGGGCACCTGTTCCGGCCGGGCGACAAGGTGGTCCTCTACTACGCCTCCGCCAACCGCGACGAGAGCGTCTTCCCCGACCCCGATGCCTTCGTCATCACCCGCTCGCCCAATCCGCACCTGGGCTTCGGCGGCGGCGGCCCGCACTTCTGCCTGGGGGCACACCTGGCCCGGGTGGAGATGAAGGCGCTCTTCCGCGAGCTGCTGACCCGGCCGGTCGGGCTGCGGGCGGTGGGCCTGCCGGACCTGGCGGGGTCGAACTTCGACAACCGGGTCCGCTCGCTGAAGTTCGCCTTCGAACGGCCCTGACGGCGGCCCCGGGCCCACGGCCCGCGGCCCCGCCCCGCACCGCCCCCGGCAGGAGGGCGGAACCGGCCACCGGGCAGGCTGGGAGCCCGGCGGCCGGAGCGGTGGGACGGCGCCCCGCAGCTAGCGCTGCACGCGCCGCACGGCGAGGACGCAGTGCGCGCTGCTGGTGAGCACCGACTCGTCGCCCGCGAACGCCTGCAGGGTCTCCGGCGCGACCGGCTGGCCGGGGACCGCCTCCGGCCAGGCCCGGGTGGCGAAGAGGAAGTACGCCTGCCCGCTCTCGTCGGCCGCGGCGACCCACTCGTCGGGGGCGGTGCAGCGCGCGTTCATCCCGGGCAGGGTGAGCGCGATCTGGTTGCCCTCCAGCAGGATCTGCACGGGGAAGGTGGCCGCCTTGAGGGTGCCGTCCATGACCACGTCGCCGATGGGCAGGCCGATCTCCTCCAGCAGCCCGCGGGCGGCCGCCTCGCCGGCCTCCCGGCCCTGCGGTCCGTCACCGAGGGTGTAGGCGAGGAGGTACGGGATGTCGTGCGCCTCTTCGGGGTCTCCGATCCAGGCGAGCACCGAAAGGGTGCCGAGCTGGGACCGGTCGATTTCGGCTTGAGTAGAAGTCATGCGCGCACCCTAGTGGTCTCTCCGCCGGGCCTTTCACGGCCCTTCACCCGGCCGGGCTAGACGGCCCAGAATCCCTCTCCGGAATTCGTCTGCATGTTCGCGTCCTGGTACTGGAGGCGCACAATGCGCGCGCTTTCCGGAATTTCGAACACGACCCATCCCTCGGCCCGCTCACCGACCTCCAGGGAATCGAAGACGATCGGTTTGCCGGTCGTCAGCTCGCCGGTCTTCACCACCGGGTGGCGCTGCCCCGCGCTGTCGTGCGCCCACATGCGTCCGAGAGCCCCGTACGAGGCTCCGCCCACGTTGACGAAGGACATCGAGGCGGCCACCCAGCGCTTCCCGGCGGGCGGGGCGAAGTTCTTCTCCACGCTGATCGCCGGGTCCACGAACGCCCCGAGCTCGACCTGGAGGTGCCGGCCGACCTGCCGGGCGTGCACCCTTACGGGGTCACCCACATGGGCGTCCTTCGCCCCGGGCCGTGCTGGTTCCTCCGGCGCGCCCGGCACCCCGTCGTCCACCGGGACCGCGGGCGCGGCGGCGGGGGCGAGCGCCGCTCCCTCGGGTGCGCCCGTGCAGCCCGTGGAGCCGAACAGGAGGAGCGGGAGGAGGGCGGTGGCGGCGAGGGCGGGACGGAGAGCGAAGGCGGGGCCGGGGGAGGCGGGCTGGCGCATGCGGGATCCCTTCTGGGACGTATTTCGGTCAGTCTCACGCCCCCGACCTGCAAATCACGCACAACGACACGAGCGCGCGGAGCAAGTGCGTACGCCCGGCTGCCAGCACAATGCGTTCCGGCGGAATCCCGCCGTCCGACACACCTGGAGGAATGAATGCGCATCTCCGCCCGCCGAATGTCCCTCGCGGCCTTCTCCGCACTGGCCGCCACCACGCTTTTCACCGCTCCGGCCGGCGCCACCGTTTTCGACCAAGGGATTTCCGTACAGGACGCCCACCTCGCCCACGACGGCGCCGTCACCCTTTCCGGGTCGTACCACTGCGAGCAGGCGTCACCCATGGGGGCGATGCAGATCAAGGCGACCGTCGCCCAGGAGGGCGGCGGCCGGCTGAGCATCGGCGCGGAGCAGATCGTCTGCGACGGCCAGGAGCGCCGCTGGGTGGCCAACGCGCCGGGCGCCTTCGCGAACGTGCACCCGGGGCGCGCGGTGGTCACCGCCGAGCTCCAGGAGGTCCGGCTCTCGGGCCTGATGCCGCGGTCGGTCACCACCGTCGCCCAGGACAGCAAGGACGTCGAGGTCCGCGAGCACTGAGCGGTGCGGCGGGCCCGCGGGCGCGCGCCCGGCCCGATCGGCACGAAACCCCCCGGCCGCCGCTGCCGCCGCTACCGGCAGTCGGGGGCGACGTCCGTCATCGACATGAAGGCCACCGACTGGCAGGCGGGGTCCGCGTGGGGGCGCCCCGTCGCCCAGTCCACCACCGCCGGCACCCCGGCCACGAGCAGGAGCGCGGCCAGGACTCCCGTCACAGCCGCCTTGGTCAGCCCGCGCACGTCACGATCCGTTCCATGGCTCGCATCATCGCCCGGCCCCCGGCGCCCCACAACCCGGGGTGATCGCCCGGTCACCCCGCGCTCCGCGGGACGCCGACGTCGAACTCGCACCACACCGCCTTGCCGTCGCCCCGGGACTCCACCCCCCAGTGCGTGGCCAGCGCGTCCACCAGCAGCAGCCCACGCCCCGTGGTGGCCGCCTCGCCCGGGCTGCGCCGGCGCGGCCACACGCTGGACCGGTCCTTGACCCACAGCCGGATCCGCCGGACCGGCTCCGGCAGCACCTCCATGGTCAGCACCGCCCCGCCGTCGGTGTGCAGCAGTGCGTTGACCAGCAGTTCCCCGGCGGCCAGCTCCACGTCGTCGGCGAGATCCGGCATGCCCCAGTCGCGCAGGGCCTGGCGCAGGGCGTAGCGCGCCTCCGAGAGGCCTTCCGGGTCGGCCTGGTGGACGTACTGGTGGATGCGCGGCGCCCGGTGGGTGCCCGGGTCGGGGGCCCGGCGCAGCACCAGCAGGGCCACGTCGTCCCCGGAGCCCCAGCGCTCCCAGAGCCGGTCCGAGAGGTGGTCGGCGAGCGCCGCGGCGTCCTGGGGGCCGCTGCGCACCGCCTGGGCCAGGGCCTCCATCCCGGCGGTGATGGTGGTGCCCGGCTCCTCCACGAGGCCGTCCGTGCACAGCACCAGCGTCTCCCCGGGGACCAGGTCGAGCCGGGTCTCGGGGAACTCCTCGCGCTCGAAGAAGGTGGCCAGCCCGAGCGGCAGGCCGCCGCGCACGTTGGGCCAGCCCGTACGCCCGTCCGTGTGTCGGATCAGCGGGCCGAGATGGCCCGCGCGGACCGCCCGGATGCCGCCCGTCTCCAGGTCCACCTGCGCGTACATGCAGGTGGCGAAGCGTTCGGTGTCGAGTTCGGCGAGGAAGCGGGAGGCCCGGGCCAGCACGGTGGAGGGGGGATGGCCCTCCCCCGCGTACGCCCGCAGCGCGATCCGCAGCTGGCCCATGATGGCCGCCGCGTGCGTGTCGTGGCCCTGGACGTCGCCGACGACGACGCCGACGCGGTCGCGGGGCAGTGCGATCACGTCGTACCAGTCCCCGCCGACCTCCCGCCCGCTCCAGGCGGCGTGGTAGCGGACCGCGATCTCGCCGCCGGTGATCTCCGGGATCCGCCGCGGCAGCATGGCGGCCTGCAGGCCGGTCGCGAACTCCCGCTCCTGGTCGAAGAGGAGCGCCCGCTGGAGGGACTGGGCCACGATGCCCGCCAGGCCCAGGCAGAGGTTGCGCTCCTCCGGGCTGAACTCGCTGCGCCGCCGGTAGAAGAGGACCAGCCCGCCGATGGCCTTGGCCTGCGCGATCAGCGGCAGGTAGGCGGCCGCATCATACCGGATCCGGTCCAGGTACTCCGACAGGAGCGGGAATTCGCCGTCGAGTTCGCTGAGCGAGGTGACGAAACGTGCCTGCCGGGAGATCACCGCTTGCGACAGCGGCAGCGAACCGTCCAGCCGGGTGAACCGGCGCTCGCTCAGGATGTCCAGCGACTCCCCGCTCAGCGCGATGATCTTGATGGTGCCGCCCTCGACCAGTCCCAGGGCCAGCCCGTCCGCACCGAGCCGCTCCAGCGCGCCCGCCCCCGTCAGCGCGGCCGTGACGTCGTCCACCGTCACCGCCCGCGACAGCGCCTCCGTGGTCCGCTGCACGATCGTCGTCTGCTGGGCGCGGGCCGCCTCCAGCTTGCGCAACAGCGTCGCCTGGGCCAGCTCGGCCGTGGCGTCCCGGACGATCCCCACGATCCGCTCCGGCTGCCCCGCGCCGTCCCGGAGCAGCCGGCCCGCGGTGTGCGTCCACTGGTCGCGGCCGTCGCGCCGCTGCACCATGAAGTACGCGCCGTACGTGTCCCCGCCGCCGGCCAGGACCCCTTCGATGATCTCCGTCAGCCGGACCCCGTCCTCGGGCGGGACGCGCAGTCCGACCCCGGGCACGGTGCCGTCGAACTCCTCCGGCTCGAGGTCGAAGACCTCCAGCGCGGCCTCGTCCAGCACCACCGTCCCGGCTCCCAGGTCCCATTCGAGGCTGCCCATGCCGTTGAGCGCGAACCGCTCCCCGGGGGCGGTCCCGGAGGACCGCCGGACCGGCTCGGGTCCGTCGCGTTCCGCCGCTGCCACCTTCCCCACCCCCTAACGGCCGGGCCAGCACGGCTGGGAGATCAGCCTCTCCCACTCCTCGTCAGGATGCCCCGGAAGGGTGCGCCCGGCCTCCCGCCAGCGTTTGACCACGGAGAGGTAGATCGTGGGCTGGTCGGCGTGCGAGGCCGTCGCGTACGGGCCCGCGTACGGGGCCCGGTCGTACCCGCCGGCCCTGGCCCTGGCGGGCTGTTCCCCGCGGCTGGCGGGAATGCGTACCCAGCCGCGGCCCTGCGATCGCTCCGAGCTCATCACGGACCCCTCTCTCCGCGGATCTCACCGCAGATACGTCTTCGGATGCCCTGGGGGTACCCCCGGAAGGTGCCCGGGGGACGCAGCCCGGTCCGGCCGGGCGACGCCGGGGGAACCCGGCCGCGGACCCCGGGCGCCGAGGCGCTTGCGGACTCCTCTCACCAGTCTCCCCGCCGTGAAGCCTGCGCCGTGTACGAATCGCATGGAAGGGCCGAATGAGGGAGCCGTCAGCAGCCCCGCGAAGAACAGTCCGGGCCACGAGGACTCGAACCCGGGGCTCAGCTCCGGCGCCCCGCTGTGCCCCACTGTCTCCAGAGCGGCCCGCAGCCCCGCGTCGAGCAGCTCCAGCCGGTCCAGTTCCGGAAGGAACCCGGTGGCGGCGATGACGTGCGCGGTGTCCAGCACGACCGACTCCCCGGCCCGGCTGGTCAGCCCGAGCCGGGTCCGCTCGCCCACCGCCACCGCCCGGTGCAGCCGGTGCCCGAGCAGCACGGGGACGCGCCGCTCGAAGCGGTCCCGAAGCCACCAGGCGCCGGCCGGGCCCAGCGCGGTCGCCGCGATCCGCTCCCGGGTGGGCGCGGGCAGCCGGCGCACCGCCCAGGGCAGCTCCGACCAGACCCAGCTGCGCCAGCCGGTGCCGAGCCCGCTGTGGGGGTCGCGCAGGGCCCGCAGCGGGGGCCGCTCCAGGGGCTGCGGGACGGTGTTCCAGTTCAGCCGGGTGCGCCGGGCGACCAGGCAGGGCCGGGCCCCCTGCTCGGCCAGCAGGGCGGCCGTCTCCAGGGCCGCCTGCCCGGCCCCGAGCACGGCCACCTCGCGGCCCTCGAACCGGCTCAGGTCCCGGTGGCCGCTGCTGTGCGAGTAGTGCCCGGGCGGGAGGTCCCGCAGCGCCTCGGGATGGTGGACGAAGGGCATCACCCCGACCGCGAGGGCCACCGTACGCGCGAGCAGGGGCGGGCCCTCGGCGGTGCGGATGCGGAAGCCGTCGCCCTGCGGGGTCACCTCCAGCACGGTCACCTCCTCCACCTCGGGCGCGGCCTGCCGGGCGAACCACATCCCGTACGCACTGAACGTACCGATCGGCAGCGGAGTGCCGTGTTCCGAGACCGTTCCGAGGGTGGCGCAGTAGTCGGCCAGCGTGTGCCGCCCGTCGGGCGCGGACAGGTTGGACGACCAGGGCTCCGACTTCAGGAACATGCCGCCGGGCATGTGGTCGCGCCAGGAGGCCATCGGCCGTCCCAGCACCCGTACGTCGAGACCCGCGGCCGCCGCGTGGGCGGCGATCGACAGCCCGTACGGGCCCGCGCCGATCACCACGAGATCGTCGATCCGCGTCACGGCCGTTCCTCCCACTCGATGGTCACGGGCCCGGCCCGGTCCGCGGCGACGGGCACGGGCACGGGCGCGGGCGCGGGCACGTTCAACGGGTCACCAGCTCGTCCGGCTCGGCCGAGGCCTCCGGCGGAACGGGCCGGGAGGCCGGTCCGGCGGAGCCGGTGGACCCGGCGGAGCCTGTGGACCCGGCGGAGCCTGTGGACCCGGCGGAGTCCGTGGACCCGGTGGAGTCCTGGCTCCGGCCGCGCTGGCGGGGCGCGCGGGCGACCGCCCGCGCCGTGCGGCGGCCCTGCTCCGGAACCCCGCGCAGGGCCCGTACGCCCTTCCCCGCGCCGCGGCCCAGCAGGGCGCCGAGCATCGCCAGGAAGGGCATCAGGTCGTCGCCCGCGAACCAGGCCGTCTCGACCCGCCCGCGCTCGGCGTCCCGCTTCGGGGCCGCCCGCCGGTCCGACGGCCGGTCAGCACCCGGCGGTACGGGGGCCGACGCCCTCGGCGCCCCCGCCGGCCCGGCCGCTCCCGCGGGGCCCGCCGCCCGGCGGCGCGGCAGCGACCCGCCCCGGACCGCCGCCAGCAGCGCGTAGTTCTCGGCGACGAACACCCGGCCCGGTCCGCCCGAGGGCTGCGGGACCTGCTGGCCCGTCAGGTCCAGGTACATCGCCTGGACGACGTCGAGCCCGGCCGCGTCCGCGAACAGCCGGAACTGCGCGCCCGGGCGGGGGTTGAAGTCCACCAGCCGGAAGCAGCCCCGCTCGTCGCGGCGGAAGTCCAGGTCCAGGATCCCCTGGTAGCCGAGCCGTTCGGCGAGCCGCAGCCCCGCCTCCTCCACCGCCGGATCGGGCAGCCAGCGCCCCACGGCCGTCAGGCCCGTCCGCACCGGCCAGGACAGCTCCTTGCGGCCCGAGCCCGCGAGCAGCGGCCGCCCGCCGCGCGCGAAGGCGCCGTGGAAGAACCAGTCGGTGTCCGGCCCGGCCGGCAGGAACCGCTGCAGCAGCAGCCGGCTCCCGGCCTCGGCGGAACGCTCGAAGAGCCGGCGCGCCTCGGCGGTGGTGTGCAGCAGCATGGTGCTGCGCAGTCCGTCCGCCCCGGCGGGCAGCAGCCAGGGCCGGCTCCACTTGGCGATCACCGGCAGGCCCAGCCGCCAGGCCGCCTCGGCCGCCTCGGCCCCGCTCGCCGGGATCACGGTCTCCGGGTGCGGGACGTCCCACCGCGCGCAGAGCCGCGACAGCTCGGCCTTGTCGGCCACCCGGGCGGGCAGATTGTCGGGCTGATGGGGAATCCGGAAACGCTCGCGGAGCATCGGCGCGACCCGGGACACGGCGATCGCGCTCAGGTCGTCCATGGCGATGAGCACGGCCGGTCGGCCGATCCGCTCCGACACCCCGGTCAGGCACTCCAGCAGCGTCTCGGGCGCCTCCGGGTCCAGGCCGCCCGCCGGCCCGGGATGCACGGCGCGCAGATACCGCGAACGCCCCACGGGACCTCCCCCGGCCTCGACGACGGCATGGACCTCCACGCCCTTGCGGCCGAGGGATCTGACGGCGCCGAGGGTTCCGTGGTGGAACGGATTGCGATCGAGTCTGAGCACAACGGCGGGCACATGGTTGAGATAGGCGTGCATGGCAGCGGTGTCTTTCACCTAGTCGGACCAAGCGGGGGTGGTGTGCACCTGCTAATGGCCTACGCGGCAGGCACCGGACAGGCCATTCGTCAGATGTGATGCCTAACGTCTTTGGTAAGCACACCGATTCAGGAAAGCTCGGGAGACGCCATGCCCAGACCACGCCGCCGACTGGCGAGCACCTGCATCGGTACGGTCACGGCCGGACTGCTGGCCACCGGTGCCGCGCTCGCGGCTCCGGAGGAGGACCGGCCGGAGGGCTCCGACATCGCCATGGGCGCCTATCTCGACTACGGGCCGCCCGGGGTGGCCCGGATCCCGTACCTGTCGAGCTGGCTGGGCGGCAAGGAGATCCGGGTCGGCCACACCTATCTGCCCGGCGACACATGGGCGGGCATCGAGGGCCGGGTGTCGTTCCTGGAGGACTGGGCCGACTGGCGCCGGGAGGGGCACGACCGGCTGTTCGTCCTCAACGTGCCCATGCAGGAACGCAACGAGGGCCGGGTCTCCGACCGCCGGGTGGCCCAGCTGATCAGGGCGGGTGCGCAGGGCCAGTTCGACGGGCACTTCCGCGAGCTCGGCGAGCGGCTGGTCGAGCTGGGCGTCCCGGACACGGTGATCGTGCTCGGCTGGGAGATGAACGGCGTCACCTACACCCACCGCTGCGCCCCGGACCCGGAGAACTGGAAGGCGTACTGGCGGCGGATCGTCAAGACGATGCGCGCCGTCCCGGGGCAGGAGTTCACCTTCGACTTCGCGCCGAACCGGGGTACGGACGCGATCGGCTGGACGAAGTGCTACCCGGGCGACGACGTGGTCGACGTCATCGGAATGGACACGTACGACCAGGGGCCCGGCCAGACCTTCGACGACCAGATCACCCAGCCGTACGGACTCCAGCAGCACGTGGACTTCGCGAAAGCACACGGCAAGCCGGTCTCCTACCCGGAGTGGGGCCTGTTCCGGCGCGGGGACAACCCGGAGTACGTACGGCGCATGCTGAAGTGGATCCAGCAGCACAAGCCGCTCTACCACACCATCACCGACTACTGCCCGCACGGCGTGTGGCAGTGCAAGGACAACCCGCAGTCCGCGAAGGTCTTCCGCGACGCGCTGACGCCCGAGCGGCCCGGCCCGGTGGTCCCGACCCCGGTGGTGCCCACGCCCGTGGTCCCGACCCCGGTGGTCCCGACCCCCGTGGTGCCCACGCCGGTCGTGCCGACCCCGCAGGTCCCGACGCCCCAGGTCCCGACTCCGCAGGTCCCGACTCCGGAAGTGCCCAGCCCCACGCCCACGCCGGCACCCACACCGTCGCCCGTGGCCCCGAGCCCGCTCGTCCCGACGCCGGTCACCCCGACGCCGGTCACCCCGACGCCGGTCACCCCGACGCCGGTCCCGAGCCCGGTCGCCCCGAGCCCGGTCGTCCCCAGTCCGGTCGCCCCGAGCCCGGTCGTCCCCAGTCCGGTGGCACCCAGCCCGCTCGTCCCGACGCCCGAGGTCCCCGAGCCCGAGCCCACTCCGGTGGTCCCCACGCCCCAGGTGCCGGCGCCCTCGCCGGCCGTCCCCAGCCCGGCCGTCCCGAGCCCGGTCACCCCGAGCCCGGTCGTGCCGAAGCCCGAGCCGACCCCGCCGAAGCCCCTGCCGGAGCCGACCCCTCCGCCGGTCAACAGCAAGCAGTGGTGCGTGCCGCTCAACTTCGGCGAGTGGCTCTCCAAGCTGGTCGGCAATCAGGCGGTCTGCATCAAGCTGGACTTCGGCAAGGGTTCCGGCACCTGGCCCTTCTAGACGGGTCATCGCACCCGCAGTTCGTTGAGCCGCGCCCGCCAGTCCCTGGCGGCCGGCAGCGCCTCCCGCAGCACGTCCACCGCCCGCTCGCGCCCCGTCACCTGCGACTCGTGCAGCCGCAGCAGGGGCGCGAGCGCCGCCGTGGCCAGCAGGAAGCGCTGGTTGACGACCGTCGCGGGCCGCCAGTGGTTCTTGTACGGCTCGTTGCCGCGCAGGAAGCTCACCACCGGCCGGCCCTCGGCGAGCGCCCGCCCGGCCTCGTAGCGCAGCAGCAGCGTCGCCACGTCCACCTTCCGGTTGCGCAGGTCCGGGTCGGCCCCGTAGAGGTAGCCGCCGCTGAGCCCGGACGACAGCAGCGTGACGTTGGCCGCCACCACCTTGCCGTCCAGCCGGAACTCCGTCAGCCGGCTCTCGCCCGCCCGCACCATCCGCCGGGTGGCCCGGGTGAGGTGCTCGGCGAAGCGCGGCCGCAGGTGCTCGGGGGTCACCCCGCGGCCGCGCCACTGCTTCTCGTGCAGCCGCAGCAGGGTCCGTACGGCACGCGGCACCTCCTGCTCGCCGACCTCGTGCTCCTCGATCCCGGCCGCGTCGGTCTTGCGCAGTTTGGCCCGCACCCGCTGGGCGCCGGAGGCCGGCATCCGCTTGACCAGCTCGTCGAACGGCAGCGTGGGCAGTTCCATGCAGGTGGAGTCGGCGAGCCGGCTGGAGACGCCGGGCCACTGCCGGTACAGCTCCTCGGCGGCGGCCCCGGGCCGTACCTCCCGCAGGTCCACCACCGCGCCGCGGGCGGCCCGGTGCAGCCCGCGGGCCAGCGCCGGGACGACCTGGCCGGCGTGCTCCGCGGCCACGAGCACGTCGAAGTAGTCGGTGATGGGGCCGCCGAGCGGCACCAGCAGCGGCATCGGCCGGTGCACGAGCATCAGCGGGGCCGCTCCGACCAGCTCCTCGCCGCGTCGGACGAGGACGATCCGGAGCCTGCCGTCCTTGCCGTACGACAGCCACCAGGAGTGGAGCCAGGCGTGGCTCTGGAAGGGGGTGGCGGTGGGGCAGCCGCGGAAGAGCCTGTTCCACGACTCCTCCAGCGCGGCGAACTGCCGGGGGTCGCGGCACAGCGTCACCGACAGGGCCCCGGCGGAGCCCGAAGTCATCGAACGGACTCCTTCTCCTTGGCCGAGGTGGGCTCGCCCTGGGCGGGCAGCGAGGCGTACTCCTCGACCGGGGCCGGGGCGGCGGGCTCCACCGCGGACGCGACCGGGGAGCCGGCGGCCGCGCGGGCCGTGCTCTCCTCGCCGCGCCGGGCGCGGCCCGGCCGGGCGAGCAGCCACAGGCCGCCGAGCAGCCCGCCGGCGCACAGGCCGACGGCGCCGCTGATGGCGGCGGACGGGGAGGCGGGCTCGGAGGGGGCGACGGCCTGGTTGAACAGGAGCAGCTGGACGCCGGTGTTCTTGGCGGCCTGATTGCTGCTCAGGGACAGGGCGTCGGCGACCGCGTTCGCGACGTCGGCGGCCTCGGCGGGGCTCTTCGAGGTACCGGTGATGGCGATCATCGGGGACTCGGGGGAGGTCTCCGCGCGTACCTGGGTGCGCAGCTTCGCGGCGCTGATGCCCGCGCGCGGCTGGGCGTAGGCGAGGGTGGAGCTGCTGGTCGCGATGCGGGCGTAGGCCTGGGCGAAGCCGAGGGCCGTGGCCGGCTCGGTGGTGTCGTCGGGTACGGCGACGACATAGCTGGTGGCGGCGTACTCGGGGGCCTTGAGCACCCCGTACGCCCCGCCCGCGGCCAGCCCCAGCAGAGCGCAGGCGGGCAGCGGCCACCACAGGGGCGCCGAGAGCCTGCGGCGGCGCGGCCTCCGCTCGGAGCGGTGGTCCGCCCTCCGCTCCGACCTGCTCTCGGCCCCGCTGTCGGACCTGCTGTCGGTCCTGCTCTCGGCCTTCTTCTCGGACTTCTTCTGGTCGGCGGTATCGGCCATGAACGTGCTCGCTTCCTGGGTGAGGGGAGTTCCTTCGGGTCCCGTCGGGACCCCGTCGGGGAGGGGACGGATCAGCCGGTGCCGGTCGGCTCCGCCGGTTCGGGGCCGACCGGCTCGCGCCGGGCGCCGACGACGGCTGCGCCGCCGGGCACGGCGGCACCGGCGCGGCCCCGGGTCGCACCGGTGGCACCCGGCGCGGCCGAGAGGGCGAGGTCGTACACGTCCAGCAGCTGCCGCGCGCTGCGGGCGATGTCGTAGCGGCGGACCACCTGCGGTGGGGGCAGTCGGCGCGCGCCCGCCTCCATGTGGCCGCGCAGGGCGGCCACGAGTTCCTCGGTGCCGGTGCCGATGCGGCGGGCCCCGGGGGCCTGCGCCGCCGGGAGGTCGTCGATGGCCGGGCAGGTCACGTGCAGCACGGGAAGTCCGGCGGCCAGGGCCTCCACGACGGCCAGCCCGAAGGCTTCCTCCCGCGACGGGGAGACGAAGACGTCCATGGCGGCCAGCAGCGCCGGGATGCCCGGGGTGCGGCCGTCCGCGCTGTCGCCCAGCGGATCCCGCTCCCCCAGCAGGTGGATCCGGCTCTGCGCGCCGAGCTCGGCGGCCAGCCGGCGCAGTCCCGCCCGCTCCGGCCCGTCCCCGGCCAGCAGCAGGTGCGCCCCCGGCAGCGCGGCCACGGCCCGCACCAGGACGTCGAACCGCTTGCCCGGGACCAGCCGGCCGACCCCGCCGACCACGAAGGCCCGTTCGGGCAGCCCGGTGCGGGCCCGGGTGGCCCGCCGGACGCCCTCGTCGAAGCGGAAGCGGACGGCCTCGATCCCGTTCGGTACGACGTGCACCCGCGCGGCCGGCACCCCCCACCCCTCGAGCCGGGCGGCCACGGTGTCCGACACGGCCACCGTGGCCGCGCCCAGCCGTTCGCTGGCCAGGTAGAGGGTGCGTACGCCGCCCGACAGCGGCCTGCCCTCGATCTCGCCGTCGCCGAGGGAGTGTTCGGTGGCCACGGTCGCCCCGGTGCCGGCGAGCCGGGCCGCGAGGCGCCCGTACACGCAGGCCCGGTACAGATGCGTGTGCACGAGGTCGTACTGACCGCGCCGGATGAATTTGACCAGCCGGGGCAGCGCTCCCAGGTCCCGGTTGCCCCGCATGCCGAGGTGGACGACCCGGACCCCGTCGGCGCGCAGCCCCTCGGCCACGGGTCCGGGGTTGGTCAGCGTGAGTACGTCGCATTGCATGGGCATGTGGCGCAGCAGCAGGCGCAGTTGCTGCTCGGCGCCGCCGACGCCGAGTCCGGTGATGATGTGCAGGGCCTTGACCGACTGGAGCGTCTTCACCGCTGCACCCCGCGCCGCAGCTCGCGCACCTGGTGGCGGATCTGCTTGATCCGCAGCCGGGCGCCGCCGTCGGCCTGGCTGATGTGCGTACGCGGCAGCGCGTACGGACCCGCCATGCGTCCGGGGTCGATGGCGCAGGCGTAGCCGTACCCGGCGGCCCGCGTGGCGTCGACGACCCGGGCGTCGAGGTGCCCGTACGGGTAGCAGAACCCTTCGGGCAGGGTGCCGGTCAGCTCGCGCAGCAGGTCGCGGCTGCCCCGCAGCTCCTGCTGGAGCAGGTCCTCGGGGGTCGCGGTGAGGTCCTGGTGGAGCAGCCCGTGCGAGCCGATCTCCTGTCCGGCGTCGGCGACTTCGCGGATGCCCTCGGCGGTGAGCAGGGACTTGCGCGGGCCCAGCGGGTCCCAGACGTTGTCCACGCCGAGCCGTCCGGGCAGCACGAAGAGGGTGGCGGTGAAGTCGTGGTGGCGCAGCAGTGGCAGCGCGTGGGTGAGGAAATCGGTGTATCCGTCGTCGAAGGTCAGCCCGACCAGTCCGGCCCCGCGCCCGGCGTCGCGGGCCCGCAGCAGCTCGCCGACCGACACCCCGCGCAGGCCGCGGGAGCGCAGCCACAGCAGCTGGGCCTCCAGGGCGAGGGGGGTGACGGTGATCCCGTACGGGTCCTCCGCGGGGTCGGTGAACTCGGCGACCGAGTGGTACATCAGGACCCACGGCGAAGCGGCCCGGCGGGTGGGGACCACCACGGCGGCGGGAGCCGTGTCGGTGTCAGCGGACATTGCGGAACCTCTGCGTGAGCTGGGAGATCTGACCGGGCAGGGCGGTGACTTCGAGGGCGCGTATGGCCATGCCGGTGGCTCCGAACATGGCGGGGACCAGCAGGCAGCCGAGGGCGGCACTGAGCATCGGGTCGGGGATCATCGGGCCGGCGATCCAGCCGGTGGCGGCCGCGGCGACGGCGGCGACGCCGAGCCGGCCGATGCTGGCGGCGACCCGGCGGACCTGGATGGTGATGATCCGGGAGCCGAGGCCGGTGAGCAGGAGGACGGCGGTGGTGGAGATGCCGGCGGCGTTGGCGGCGGCGATGCCGTAGGTGCCCCACCAGCCGACGGCGAAGGCTCCGGCCACGATGTTGACGAGCAGGCCGGCGCCCATCGCGAACGCCGGGAACCAGATGGGCCGGGCGGTCGAGAAGAAGGGCCGGGACAGTGCTCCGACGAGGCAGTGGCCGAGGAGTCCGAGTCCGTAGACCCGCATGACGGAGGCGGTGGCGAGGGTGTCCCGGTGGGTGAAGGCGCCCCGTTCGAAGAGGACCTCGATGATCTGGGGCGCGTAGCCGATGACGAGTGCGGTGCCCATGAGGACGGCGAGCGAGGCCAGCGCGAGGTCCCGCTCCACCCGCCGCCGGGCCTTCTCCCGCTCTCCCCCGGCCATGGCCTGGGCGACGACGGGGAAGGTGACGGTGCAGATCATCAGGGAGAGCACCATCGGCATCTGCGCGACCTTCTGCGCGTAGTTGAGATGGGAGATCGCCCCGGACGGGAGGGAGGCGGCCAGGAACCTCTCGACGAGGACCTGCGACTGGCGGAAGACGGCGAAGAAGATCACCGGGGCGATGACCCCGAAGGCGATGAGGGTGGGACGGTCGCGGTCGCGCTGGCTGCGCGGCGCGGAGCGTTTGGCGCGGGGCGGGCCGAAGCCCACGTTCCGGATGAAGGCGGGCAGTTGGACGAGGGCCATCAGCAGCCCGCCGACGGCGACGCCCGCGGCGGCGGCCCGTACGCCCCACAGGGCGTGCAGGGCCAGCATCGTGCCGATGATGCCGACGTTGTACGACACGTAGATCGCGGCGGGCGGTACGAAGGATCTGTGCGCCCGCAGTGCCGCGCTGAAGTACCCGGCGATGCCGAAGGAGAGCACGGTAAGCGCCGTCAGCCGGGTGCACTCGATGGCCAGTCGGGGGTCGGGCAGACCGGGAGCGAGTACGGCGACGACGATCGGGGCGGCCATGACCAGCACGGAGGCGACGGCGGCCAGCAGCACGACGAGGCGCGGCAGCGTCGCCCCCACCAGGAGCCGTACGGGGTCCTGGGCGCGGGCCTCCCGGCGGGTGAGCCCCGCCCTGGCGGCGGCCCGCCGGGCCAGGGCGTGGCTGAAGGCGGGCACCATCAGCAGCGCCATGGCGTCCTCGATCAGCAGCGTCGAGGCCATCTCGGGCACGGTCCAGGCGATGAGGAAGGCGTCGCTGTCGTGCCCGGCCCCGAAGAGGTGCGCGATGGTCTGGTCGCGCACCAGCCCGAACACCGCCCCGGCGGCCGTCAGCCCTGCGGTGACGGCGGCGGCCTTGGCCAGGAACCTGCCGAGCGGCTGGCCCCCGCCGGAGGTGTCGGACCCGTCGCCGTCCGCCCGGTTCCCGCCGGGGGTGGCGGACAGCGCGACCGCGCGACGGGCCCGGCGCGAGGGGCCCCGCCCGCCGGGGTCGGCCGACGCCGGGCTCCCCGGGGTGGCGGCAGGACCGCCGGACCGGGCCTCGGAGCCGACCACCGTGCCCCGTCCGCGTCCGCCCCGCGCGGCCACTCGGCTCCCGCCGGGGGTGGCGGAGTCCTCGCCCGTACGCCGGGCAGGACCGGGCCCGGCCCCGGGCCCGACGGCGGAGCTGCCTGCGGCCCGCGCGGCCACCTGCACGCTGTCCCGGCCCGGGGCGCCGCCGGGATACCCGGCGGAACCGAACACGGGCCGGCGCGCACCCGGTTCACCGCCCGGGATCCCACCGGCGACGAATCCCGGGTCTGCCGGGACACGCGACGGGCCGGGGTCCGGGGCGCCCGGGACACGGGCGTGGCCCGCCCCGGCCGGGGGGCCGGAGGCGGGCCGCCAGGGCGTGGGGCCCGTCACGGGCGGGCCGCAACCACGGGGGCACTGCCCCGTGCATCCGCAGCGCCGAAGGCCCCGGAATCCGCGGCCCCCCGGGAGGGCAGCGCCCACCAGGCCGCCAGGCCGATGATCACTCCGGTGAGCACCGTGGAGGGCCCGCCGATGTCCGCGTAGAGGAAGTCGGTCAGCTGCCACACGAACAGCCCGATCGCGACCAGCCCGCAGTCCCTGGCTCCCCCGCCGGAGAGGAGCCGCCGCATGCCCGCCACCAGCAGCGCCGCCCAGCCGCCCACGAGCGCGATCAGCCCGATCAGGCCCTGCTCGCTCAGGATCAGCAGGTACATGTTGTGCGGGGAGAGCAGCGGCTGGCGCAGGTACGCCTGCCCCGCGCCCGCGGTGTCGCTGCCGGAGGAGAGACCCAGCGAGGCGTGCCCGTCACGGTTGGCCGGGAAGCCCTTGAGCCCCACCCCCACCGCGGGCCGCTCGCGCCACATCGACTCGGCCGCGGCCCACATCGTGTAGCGGTCGGTCACCGACTGGTCGGGGGCGCTGGAGACCTGGGTGATGGAGGTCAGCCGCTCGGCGACCATCTCCGAGCCGACCCCGAACCCGCCGACCAGGACCACCCCGGCCGCGGCGAGCGCGGCGACGACCTTCAGGGCCCGCCGGATCCCGGCCAGCGCCATCACCAGCACCGCCGCGCCGAAGGTGGCGATCCACGCACCCCGGCTGAAGGACAGCACCAGCGGCAGCACCAGTGCCAGTGCGCAGCCCGCGGCGATCCGCCGGACGCGCCGCGGCAGCTCCGGGGCCAGTGCGGCGGCGGTCGCCACGATCAGCCCGTACGCCACGACGGTGGCCATGCCCATGACGTCGCCGGGGCCGAAGGTGCCGACGGCCCGGACGTCCTCGCCCTGGTAGGAGGCCCCGGTGTGGGTGGCGTACTGGACGACCCCCACCGCGCCCTGCACCAGCGCCAGGACCACGAAGCACCCGGCGGCCACCCGGAACTCCGCGGCGCCCTGCACCAGCAGCACCACGGCCGCCGGGACCAGGACGAAGACCTGGAGGTAGCGCACGAAGCCGGGCAGGGCGGCGTACGGATCCCCCGCGGTCATCGTGGCGACCGCGAGGCCCACGGCCGGCATCCCGAGTACGAGCACACCCAGCGGGTTCAGCGCCCGTACCCGGCCGCGCAGTGCCTGCACGGCGCAGGCGAGGACCAGCAGCAGCGAGGCGGCGTCGGCGGGGCCGACCTTCCCGGAGGCGGTCGCGTCGCCCGCCGGGAGCGGGGCGAGGAGGAACAGGACGGTCGCGGCGAGCGGCAGCAGCGGCCAGTGCCGGCGCAGCAGACCCGGCACGTCGGGCCGGATCCACTGGCCGGGGACGACGAGGCTCATCAGCTGCCCCCCAGCCGGAAGCGGAAGAAGGAGGCCGCGGTGCGGGCGAGGATCCACAGGTCCTGCCACAGCGACCAGGTGTCGATGTAGTGGTTGTCGAAGCGGGCCCGGTCCTCGATGGAGGTGTCCCCGCGCAGGCCGTTGATCTGGGCGAGGCCGGTGATGCCGACGGGCATCCGGTGCCGGGCCTCGTAGCCGGGGTGGACGGTGGAGAACTTGGCCACGAAGAACGGCCGTTCGGGACGCGGACCGACCAGGGCCATGTCACCGCGTACGACGTTCCACAACTGCGGCAGCTCGTCCAGCGAGGACTTGCGCAGGAAGGAGCCGACCGGGCTCATCCCGCGGTCGCCCGCCACCGTCCAGCGGGTGGCGGCCTCGTGCTCGTCGGCGCGCAGGGTGCGGAACTTCAGCAGGGTGAAGGGACGCCCGTACAGGCCGACCCGCTCCTGCCGGAAGATCACCCCCGGGCCGTCCCAGATCCGTACGGCCAGTGCGCACGCCCCCATCACGGGTGCGGCGGCGAGCAGCGCGACCAGGGCGAGCGCGGTGTCGATGCCCCGCTTGGCCCAGCGCTCCAGCGGCCGGGCCGGGCGCGGCAGCAGCGGCTGGACGGCGTACCCCCACAGCTGGTCGGTGGGGTGGGCCACCCGCATGCCGGTGATCCTGGCGGTGCCGGCCGGGTCGGCGAGCCACAGCCGGCAGCCGTGGTCCTGGAAGAGCCGGACCAGGGAGGCGGTGCGCTCGTCGGCCTCGGGGGGCCGGGTGAACACCGCGTGCCCGACGGAGTTCTGGATGACCGCGCGCCGGATGTCCTCGTGGGTGGCGAGCAGGGGCAGGGCCCCGCCGTCGGCCTCCGTGGCCGGTGCGGTGTCGGCGAGCCCGACCGGGCGCAGCCCGTACTCGGGGCGGCCGTGCAGGGCGGCGGCCACCGCGCTCGCCCCGGCGCCGGGGCCGACGACGAGGGCGGAGGCGGGCCGGCGTACGGCGGCCCGCCGCCGGAACTGGTTGACGAGGCCGCGGCCCGCGCACGCCAGGACGGTCTGGAGGCAGACGGCGGTGAGCAGGGTGCTCCAGCCGATGGCCCCGGCCGGGTCGACGGCGGCCGCGACCGCGGCGAGCGAGCACCACAGGACGGCGGACCGGCCCGCGAGTACGGGGAGTTCGAGGAGCGCGGAGGGGGCGAGCCGCGGCCGGTAGAGCCCGGCCTGGGCGTGCAGCGCGGCGAGCAGGAGGGGGGCCGCCGACAGGACGGGCAGGTCCGCTGCGGGCAGGGTCGTCGAGGTGAGTACGACGGCCAGCGCGTCGGCGGTGAGCAGCGGGAGCACGCGGCCGCGGCGGCGGACCCGCTGCGGGCGCAGGGCGGAGCGGGCCAGGTCGGTCCTGGGCCCGCGCGGGGGGTGGATGGCGGTCGTGGAACGGCGGGCCGCCGCGTGGGGTGCGGGCGCGAAGGCGCTGCCGCCGGCGGGCCCCGTGCCGCCCTGCCCGGTGTGCCGGGCGGGTGCGCTGTCCATCGTCATCGGCTGATGCGCTCCTGGTTCAAGGGCCGGGGCCTGCCCAGCAGTTCGTGGTACAGGCCGGTGACCGCGTCCGTGGTCCGCCGCACGTCGAAGTCGGTCCGGGCGTGCTGCCGGGCCTGCTCGCCGAGTTCGGCGAGGAGCCGCGGCTCGGCGAGCAGCCGTCCCAGGGCCCCGGCCAGGGCCGTCGGGTCCTCCGGCGGCACCAGGCACAGGCGTCCCTGGCCCGGGGGCAGGCTCTCCCTGGCACCGCTGACGTCGGAGACCAGGACCGGGCGGCCACAGGCCATGGCTTCGAGCGGGGCGAGCGCCATGCCTTCCCACCGCGACGGCAGTACAACGAGATCGGCGGCCCGAAGCCACGGTCGGATGTCGGCGGCGGCGCCCGCGAAGTGCACGCGGGGCGGTGCGGTGCGGCGCAGCCGTTCGGTGTCGGGGCCGTCCCCGACGAGCACGAGCCGGGCTCCGGGGACGGTGGCCAGCAGCTCCGGCCAGGCCCGGAGCAGGATGTCCTGGCCCTTCTGGAGGCAGATCCGGCCGACGCAGACGGCGAGCGGTCCGTCGTCCGGGAAGTCCGCGGGCAGCGGCAGTTCGGCGCGGGCCCGGGCCCGGTCGCGCTCGGGGTCCGGGCCGCCGGGGCGGAAGTGGTCCAGGTCCACGCCGTTGCGGATCACCGACCAGCGGGCGGTGATCCCCTCGGTCTCGCCCGCGTCGCGTTCGGCCTCGCTGACGCAGAGCACCCGGTCAGCCCAGCGGGCTCCGTACCGCTCCCAGCGCAGCGCGAGCGCGGCGGTGACCCCGCCGACGGCGTCGAAGGACCAGGCATGGGGCTGGAAGACGGTGGGTACGGTGCCGCGCGCGGCGAGCCGTCCGGCCAGTCCGGCCTTGGCGCTGTGGGCGTGCAGGAGGTCGGGCCGCACCCGGCGGAGCACCTGGCGCGCGCCGGCGATCTCGGCGGGCAGCCCGGGCCCGGGGGCCCGGCCGGCACGCCAGGTGAGGACCTCCGCCCCGGCCGCTCGCGCGGAGTCGCCGAGCGTGCCGCCGGGCGGACAGCCGACGACGGTACGCAGTCCTTCGGCGGTCTGGGCGCGGACGAGGTCGGTGACGACCCTGGCCACGCCGCCGTCGACGGGCTGTACAAGGTGGAGGACGGTCGTGGGCTGTGCCGCCCGAGGTTGACTGGGCACGTGGAGTGGTCTCCTACGTTCAGCGGCGCGCGTCTGTCTGAACGAAGAGCACACCGAGGAAATGACCCTGACTTTCACCCGTGAACCTGAAGTTCAGGCTGCGGGCACCACCGGACAGGGCGGGACTCAGGTCGAACACGTCCGCGTCATATCCGAGATTATTCATATGTTCGGGCTGTCGCACGAACGGTTGATCTCCGAATTCCGTGATCGTGGAATTCATAACATCATTAAAAGGATTTTCTCCATCACTGAGGCTCACCCGCCGCCCGCTGTCGGCGGTCACGGTGAGTGAGTCCCCGAGGGTTCCCCGGTCGCCGTCGTACGCGACGACCCCGACCCGGCCCGAGGAGCCGGCCGGCGCGTCCAGGCCCTCGACCTCGACCGTTCCGTCACCGGCCCGGGCGGCGAGCGACTCGAAGCCGTCCCACAGCGAGATCCGGCGCATCGGCTCCTGCGGGTGCTCGTAGGCGACGACCAGCGTCCAGCCGCCCCAGGCACCCACCTCGGAGTGGCCCATCGCGATGTTCAGCTGGGCCACCGTCCACATGCCGGCGCCGCCCTTGCGGACCAGCGGGGTCACGTCGGCGGAGGCCTGGTAGGCATCGCTGCCCGCGTCCGTGCGGTGGCCCACGACCGTGTCGGCGAGGACCTCCTTGTACGCGCCGCCGGGCTCGGCGACCAGCACCCGGCCGTTGTCCTGCGGCGGCTTCTGCTCGCCCACCCGCAGGTTGCCGCCCCAGTACAGGCGGGCGTACGAGACCTTCGCGCCCTGCGGGACCTTGAGCTCGGCCCGGGTGGAGTTGTAGGTGTCCGGGTCCTTGTCGACCTCGCTGTAGAACATCTCGAAGTCGCTGTTGACCCCCGCCGCGCCCTTCTTGACCTCGGCGCACGGCTCGGCCTGCGGGGACTGCTCCTTGCGGCAGCTGATGCCGGAGTTGGAGGCGCGCACCAGGCCGCCGTGCTGCACGGCCTGGTAACGCTGGGTGAAAGGGATCCGGGGCAGTTCCTTGGGAGCGGGAGCCGCCGCGTACGCCAGCGGGGCGTTCACGGAAAGGGTGAGGCAGGACAGCAGACCGAGCGCGCCGAGGATTCTGCGGGAGGAACCCATGACCCTGTCTCCATTTTCGATCAAGGGGACAAAACAGGAGTGAACTTTGTCAGAAATCGGGCTGGAAATCACGTCGGACTCGCTCGTACGGCCTTTTGGGCGATAGCACGCACCCTCGCAACGGGCGGGTCGTTATGGCTTGCACCATTGTTCGAACCGAAAGGAAATACGGAGATGAAGAAGAGGCTGGTGCGCGGCACCACCATCGCCGTCGCGAGCGCCGCAGCACTGCTGGGCGGCGCGGGCCTCGCCTCCGCGCACGGCGGGGACGGTGCGACGGCCCACGGCGCCACCGCCGGGTCCCCCGGCGTCCTGAGCGGCAACCTGCTCCAGGTGCCCGTCGACGTCCCGGTGAACGCCTGCGGCCTCACCGTGAACGTGGTCGCCCTGCTGAACCCCTCTTTCGGCAACACCTGCATCAACGCCTGACCGTCAACCGCCTTGCCCGAAACGCCCGCATCCGAGTGAAGCCACGCAACCCGAACCGGGGCCGCGGCGTTGATCCGGGTGCTCCACTACCGGGCAATCCTGCAAAAAAGGGACGACAATGATCAAGAAGATGATGGCCTCGGCCGCGGTTGCCGCCTCGGTCGTGGGCATCGGTGCCGCCATGGCGCCGCAGGCGATGGCAATCGGCAACGACAACGGCGTCAACACCGTCCAGGGCAACGGCGCCGCGCAGATCTACGGCAACCAGGCCACGTACGGCAACATGAGCCCGCAGATGGCGCTGATCCAGGGCTCCTTCAACAAGCCCTGCATCGCCTTGCCCGCGAAGGCCAACGTGCAGTCCGTGCTGGCCCTGGTCAACGTCGGTGTGCAGGACATCCCGGTCCTGTCCAGCCCGCAGAACCAGCAGTGCACCGAGAACTCCACCCAGGCCAAGGGCGACGAGGCCCTCTCGCACATCCTGGACAACATCCCGATCCTCTCGGGCAACGTCTCCAACGGCAGCTGACCGAGGCCCGCGCCAGCGAGGCCGTCGCACCCACGGGGTCGCGGCGGCCTCGCCGCATGTGGGGCCGGGACGGGAACCTCCCGGCCGCTGAATTGTCGATAAGAATCCGCGACACCTCGAATTCGACCCGAACATCCATCGGGGCATTGGGGTGAATTACCGGCAGACCGCCGAGAATACGCGGTTTCTTTTTCCCCGACCGCTCGTTGTTAATTCTGCAGTGGACACGCCTCTGCGGGAAGGAAAGAAATCAAAATGACGTACAAGAAGGCAGTGGTGCTGGCCGCCGGCGCTCTCATGCTCGCCGGTGCCGCCTCCCCCGCCATGGCCGACTCGACCGCCGAGGGCGCGGCCGTGGGCTCCCCCGGCGTCCTCTCCGGCAACCTGGTCCAGGTCCCGGTGCACGTCCCGGTCAACGTCTGCGGCAACACCGTGAACGTCATCGCGCTGCTGAACCCGGCGTTCGGCAACACCTGCGTCAACGCCTGACGAAGCGCTTGAGCCCGTGAGGGCAAGCCTCCTCGGGGTGGCCTCGGAGTGCACGGCGGTGCACTCCGGGGCCACCTTCGATTCCACACCGGCCGTGGCGCCGGTAGACAGGGAAGGACCCATGCGACAGGTACTGAGCCGACAGGTACTGGGCAAGGGGATGCTCACGGCGGCAGCCGCTTCGAGTCTGCTGTCGATCGCGACCGGCGCGGCCTACGCGCACCCCGGAGCGACGGCCGAGGCCTCGCATTCGCCGGGTGTGCTGGCCGGCAACAGCGTCTCGGTACCGATCACCTTCGCACCGAACGTGTGCGGCAACAGCGTGGACGGCGGTGCGGCGCTCAACCCCTCGATGGGGAACACGTGCGTGACCAGCACCGGTTCGCACGCGGACGAGGGCTACGACTACGGCCGCCACCTCAGCCCCGAGCACGCCGAGGCCATCGAGCGCTACCTCGACGAGCGCGGGGGCGGCCGGCACGCGGTCCCGGAGCAGCGCCACGAGAACGGCTACGAGCAGCCCCGGCCCGAGCGGCCCCGCAGCGAGGGACCGCGGCACGCGAAGCCCCGGCACGAGGAGCCGCGCCACGAGGGCGGCTACGGCGGCCAGGGCGGGGAGCAGCCCAAGGACGAGGAGTGCGACGACCACCCCGGGTCCGCGCCGCCGCCCCCGCCGACCCACCACGCTCCGCCCGCGCCCGAGCACCCGCACCCCATGCCGGAGCCGGTGGAGGAGCACCCGGTCCCGCTGCCCACCCCGGAGCCGGTCCAGGAGGCGCCCGCGCCGCTTCCCGAGGTCCCGCCGGCGCCGCCCGCGCCCCCCGCGCCGCAGCCCCCGGCGGAGGAGGCCCCGGCCCCGCTGCCCGCCCCGGAGCCCCTCCCGGCACCGGAGGCGCCGCACACGCTGCCCGCCCCGGCCCCCGGCCCGGCGCCCGTGGTCGAGGAGGGTCCCGCGCCCGGGCCGCCGCGCGGCAGCCTTCCCGTGGAGCACCCCGCGCCGGCTCCGGCGCCCGCGCCCGGGGTCGTACCGCCGGCGGACCAGCCGCCGGCCACGCCCGGCGGTGACACCCCGGTCGGCCTTCCCCCCGGCACCGGCACCGCTCCCCGCCCCCCGCGCCGGCCCCGGCGCCCGCTCCCGCGCAGCCGGCGGCCCCCGCTCCGGCGCACGTGACCGGTCCGATGCTGGCTGAGACCGGCGCGGGTCAGCCCGCGGCCGCGGCCGCCCTCGCCAGTGCCCTGATCCTGGGCGGCGCCATTCTGTACCGGCGGTCCCGCATCTCCTGACCGTCAATGCCGGTCATCAGAAGAAATGTCGGCCGGAGAATCCCTCGTCGGATTCTCCGGCCGCTGTCATGTCCTCGCGCCTTCGCGTTTCCGTAGCGGCGGGTAATCGTTACCCAGGGCGAAAGTGGCGCGACGGTCGCCACTGACGCCTCTGTCCACGAAAGAAGAGGATTTCGATAATGAAGCTCACGAAGGTCGCCGCTGTCGTCGTCGGCTCCGTCGCCGCGCTCGGCGCCTCCACCACCGCCTTCGCCGCCGACACCACGGCCGCGATGCCCCCCATGAGCCTGACCGGCGGGGTGACCGAGACGCTGAACTCCGTCGGGCCCGTCACCGAGTCGCTTCCGCAGACCGTGGGCCACGGGCTGGCCGAGCAGGGCGACACCGTCAACAAGGTCGTGGGTACCGCCCAGAAGGTGAACAAGGTGCGCAACGACGTGCCCGGCACCGTGCTCGGCCTCGCGAACGGCGCCACGCAGGCGAGCCCGATGCTCGGCGGCGTGAAGCTCAACGGCGGCCAGGGCTGAACCCTCCCGGCGCAAGACCCGCCGACACGGCTGTGGGCGCCACCGGCAAGGCCGGGGCGCCCACAGTCGGTTGTTCTGCCGACGTCAGTTGTTGACGCAGACGTTGCCGAACGCCGGGTTCAGCAGGCCGATGACGTTCACGGAGTTGCCGCAGACGTTGACCGGGATGTGCACCGGCACCTGGGCCAGGTTGCCGGAGAGGACGCCGGGGGAACCCACGGCCGCGCCCTCGGCCGACGAGTCGGCGACGGCGGAGCCGGCGGCACCGGCCGCGGCGAGACCGGCGGTGGCCAGGACCAGGGCGGCCTTCTTGGCAGAGTTCATGGGAAGTGCACCTTCTGTTCGATGTTCTGCCCCGAACCGGGGCTCACACCGAGCGAAACGGTCCATCTTCCCGGACGACACGGTCACGCGCACAAGGAGACCTGTTCGGCTCAATTGTCGTAACCATCGGACGGGTTCGGTCGTGGCCGCTCCTACGGGACAGCAGGAAGGGCCGGGACCTCGGGAAGCGTCGGGGTCGCGGGCAGCTCGGGGATCGCCGGGACCTCGGGGACCGCGGGCAGCTCCGGCACCAGCCCGTCCACCGGCGGCAGCTGGGGGATGAGGCCGGACAGGTCCGGGATGGTCAGGTCCGGGAGCTTCGGCAGCTCGATCGGCGGCAGCTTCACCCCGGCGGGCAACAGGCCCCCGACGGAGGAGAGGAGGTCCTGCAGCGTCTTGGTGAGCCCTGCCAGGAGGTCGTCGATCGGACCGGCCTTGGCGCGCTGCTCGATCTTCTCGACCTGGCGCTGGACGGAGGCGACCCGACCGGTCAGGGCCGCGGAACCGTCGCCGTCCGCGGCGACCGCGGGGGCAGCCGCGCCGGACAGTATGACGACGGCGAGGGCCGACGGGACGAGGAGGCGGGCGCGGGACGGCTTCGTGCGGTGCATGGACGTTCCTTCTCGGTGGGGACATGGAAACGGACCCGAATGATCCGCTTCCTCACCCACCGTGCGAACACCTCCTACGGAGCGCAACCGGAACCTCGGCGGATGCGGGCTGCGTACGGGCTTCGCGCACGCGTCCGGAGGCGCCTCACCCGGGCCGGGGAAAACCTCGACACGCACGGGCCGTTTGAGTGAAGCAGCGGAACCAACCCCCCGACCGGGCAGTTGACCAGGGCGCTCCATCAGCGGGCACTCGTGCGACAGAAGGAACAAGATGTTCAAGAAGTTCATGACCGCCGCCGCGGTCTCCGCCGTTGCAATCGGCGCGGGCGCTGCCGCCGCGGCCCCGGCCATGGCCATCGGCAACGACAACGGGGTCAACACCGTCAACGGCAACGGCGCCGTGCAGGCCTACGGCAACCAGAAGACCGCCGGCGACATGAGCCCGCAGCTCAGCGTGGTCCAGGGCACCCTCAACAAGCCCTGCATCGGCCTGCCCGCCAAGGTCAACGCCCAGTCGCTGATCGCCGCGCTCAACATCGGGGTCCAGGACATCAACGTCCTGTCCAACCCGCAGAACCAGCAGTGCGCCGAGAACTCCACCCAGGCCAAGGGTGACGAGCCGCTCTCGCACATCCTCTCCAACATCCCGGTCCTGTCGGGCAACCTCTCCGCCAACAGCTGACCTGCTCCCCCGCCCTCCGGGCGATCGCGGGCCGCTGAGCCTGTGGAGTGAATGACGAGGGCCCCGGCGGCGTCCAGCCGCCGGGGCCCTCTTCGTACGCCGCCCCGGGCGGTCAGCCGGTCCAGAAGTCCCACCAGCGGGTGAGGACCAGCATGCCGATCACTCCGATGTGCAGGGCGGGCGGCGCCCAGCCGAACTCGGTGAAGAAGCCCCGCAGGGGGCCGGGCGCCGGCAGGACGCGCGTGCGGACGTTGTGCGCGGTGACCGCCCAGAACATCAGCAGGGTCGCGACCCAGGCCAGGCAGCACCAGAGGCAGAGCGCGTTGATCTCGTAGAGCGACTGGACCATCAGCCAGCTGCAGAATGCGACACCGAAGAGCGTGCCGGCGTTCAGTCCGAGCCAGAACCAGCCGCGGTAGCGGGCGCCGGCGAGCAGGCCCGCGCCGATGCAGACGACCACTCCGTACGCGGCGAGGCCCAGCATCGGATTGGGGAAGCCGAAGGCCGCCGCCTGGTCGCTCTGCATCACGCTGCCGCAGGAGACGACCGGGTTCAGACTGCACGCGGGTTTGAAGTCCGGGTCCTCCAGCAGGAGGAACTTGTCGAGGGTGATCACCCAGGAGGCCAGCAGCCCGGCCGCCCCGGTGACGGCCAGCAGCCAGGCCAACCCCCTCGGGGTGGTGTTCCGCTCGCCGTCGTGTCCACTGCGGGGCCTGACCTGCTGGCGCGGGAGGCCCACCGTATTCGTTGCCATGTGTCCCATAGTCCCGCGCTTCCCCTCAGATCGGGCCCAACCGGGCTCATCCGTACGCAAGTTGACCTGAAGGTGTGGCGGGAACCTCCGATGCTTCCCGGACGTTTTACCGAACCCCGGACGTGATGTCAGAACCAGGGGTTACGTTGAGCTTCCGCGAAGTAACAAGCTGCGACGGCCTGGAGACCCACCTTGAGCGATCCGTACGAGACAACCGAGGCGCACCTCGAACGACTCCTCGGCCGCGCCCTCAACTCCTTCGACCTGCCCGACAGGTTGGTCGAGCGCCTCGGTACGGCGCTCGCCCACAGCTCTTCGCTCTACACCACCCACCACAGTCCGGAGGCGGGCATCTGGCGGGAGACCCACCGGCACACCTACCTGCTGAGCGACGGCGGTTCGGTCTCGCTGTGGGAGCTGACGTACCGGCTGGTGGGCGACCGGGCCGTCCGGCACGAGGTCTTCGCGAGCAAGGCGGAGACCTGCCTGGCCGTGACCCGGCTGTTCGGCGAGGCGTCCGCCGGGACCTCCCCGGACCCGGTGCTGGTGCCCGGTGAGGAGGAGCCGGTGGACGACGTGTCGGTGCTGAGCGCGCTGTACGCGGCCTCGGCGCCGGTGCAGCGGCACCGGGAGTACGTGGTGGAGCAGTCCGCCGACCACGCCCGGCGGGTGCTGCGCCGCGCGGAGAACGCCGACCGGCCGGGTGAGCCGGTGGCGACGCTGCTGCGGTCGGCGTACGCGCACCAGATCACCCAGGCCTTCGGTGCGCGGCAGTGCCCGGCGGACGGGCGCGGTTCGGGCGCCGGGTTCAACCTGTACGAGCACGCCTTCGTCCTGCTGGACGGCACCGAGCTCAGCCTGTGGGAGGTCGAGCACACGGCGACGCCGGACGGGCGCCACATGTGCGAGGTGTACGAGAGCGAGGCGGCCGCGCGCGAGGCGATGGAGCTCCGCGCACGCGTGCGGTGACCCCCGCAAGCCCCCTCTGATCGGCAGGACGCCCCCCTAGAACGTGTCGGTGAGCGGGAGGTCCGGGGGCGGGTTCCGGGTGATGCGGACCTGGTCGGGGCGCAGGTCCGCCGGAGTGGGCATGGCGCTGCCCGGCAGCTGGACGGCGGCCGCGCCGTGGGCCAGCGCCGAGGCGAGGGCCTGGGGGCCGGCGCCTCCCGCTATCAGGAAGCCGGCCAGTGAGGCGTCGCCGGCCCCTACGTCGCTGCGCACCGCCGGGGTCGGGGCGGTGCCGTGGAAGGCGCCCTCCGCGGAGACCAGGAGCTGGCCGTCCCGGCCGAGGGAGGCCAGTACGGCTCCGGCGCCGCGGGTGCGGAGTTCCTCCGCGGCCTTGACCGCGTCACCCAGGGTGGGCAGCGGGCGGCCGACCGCCGCTGCGAGCTCGGCCGCGTTGGGCTTGATCACCTCCGGGCCCGCCGCGAGCGCCGCGGGCAGCGCCGGGCCCGAGGTGTCCAGGGCGATGCGGGCGCCGGCCGCGTGGGCCCGGCGGACCAGTTCGGCGTACCACTCGGGTGCGAGGCCGCGCGGGAGGCTGCCGCAGCAGGCGATCCAGGTGACGTCCGCGGCGCAGGAGCCGACGGTGTCCAGGAGGAGGGCGGACTCCTCCCGGGAGAGCTCCGGGCCGGGCGAGTTGATCTTGGTGAGGGTGCCGTCCGGTTCGGCCAACGCGATGTTCGAGCGGGTCTGCCCGGCGATCGAGACGGCCGTGACGTCCACGCCCTGCGCGCCGAGGAGTTCGGCGAGCAGCACGCCGGGGGTGCCGCCGAGCGGGAGGACCGCCGTCGTGCGCAAGCCCGCGGCGGCCACCGCGCGGGAGACGTTGACGCCCTTGCCCCCGGGGTCGACCCGCTCTCCGTCGGTGCGCAGCACCCGGCCCCGGCTCAGGGCGGGGACCCCGTAGGTGCGGTCGAGGGAGGGGTTGGGGGTGACGGTGAGGATCATACGAGCGCAACTTCCGTACCGGCGGCCTCGATGGAGGCCTGGTGGGCGGGGTCGAGCCCCGTGTCCGTGATGAGCAGGTCGATGTCGGCGAAGGAGCCGAAGCGGGCGAAGTGCTCCTGGCCCGCCTTCTCGGAGTCGGCGAGGAGGACGACGCGGCGGGCGGCGGCCATCGCGGCGCGCTTGACGGCCGCCTCGGCCAGGTCCGGGGTGGTCAGGCCGCCCGCGGCCGTGAAGCCGTTGGTCGCGAGGAAGAGCACGTCCGCGCGGATCTCGGCGTACGCGCGCAGCGCCCATGCGTCCACGGCGGCGCGGGTGCGGTGGCGGACGCGGCCGCCGACGAGGTGGAGGTCGATGCCGGTGCGGTCGGCGAGCCGGGCGGCGACGGGCAGCGCGTGGGTGACCACGGTGAGCACCGCGTCGGCGGGGATCGCGGCGGCCAGCCGGGCGACGGTGCTGCCGGCGTCCAGGACGACGCTGCCGCCGTCGGGGAGCTCGGCCAGTGCGGCCGCGGCGATGCGGCGCTTCTCGTCGGCGGCGGTGGCCTCGCGCTCGGTGAGGTCGGGCTCGAAGTCGAGGCGGCCGGCCGGGATGGCCCCGCCGTGCACCCGGCGGAGGAGACCGGACCGGTCGAGGGCCGTGAGGTCCCTGCGTACGGTCTCGGCGGTGACCTGGAACCGGTCGGCGAGGGAGAGCACGTCGACGCTGCCCGCCTCGTGGGCGAGGCGGAGGATCTCCTGGCGGCGCTCCGGCGCATACATGTGGCTTTACGTCCGTTCCATGCCCGAATAGGTGGTTTCACCCCACCGTACGCAGGTGTGCGGCGAGAAACAAAAAAGAACGGACATGTCCGCCCCTCGGGGCGGACATGTCCGTGCGGTGGCTCCGGAGGTCCGGATCAGCCGGCCGGGACCTTCTCGGGGGCCGGGGCCGCGTGCTCGGCGGCGCCCTCGCGCTGCTCCATCGGGAGCGCCCGGCGCGGCAGGACGAACATCACCGCGAAGATCACGACGAGTACGGCCACGACCCACCACAGCGCGCCGCGGAAGGCCTCCACGTACGGCGGGCCGAAGACCATGTCGTCGTCGATCAGGCCGAAGAAGACGACGGAGGTCAGGGCGAGACCCAGGGCGTTGCCCATCTGACCGGTGGTGTTGATCAGGCCCGAGGCGGATCCGGCGTGCTGGCGCGGCACCTCGGAGAGCACGGTGTCGTTCAGCGGGGCCACGATCAGACCCATGCCGACACCCATGACGATCAGCGGCGCGGCCATCTGCCAGGAGGCGATCTCCATGCCGTAGTGCTGCGACTCCCAGATGTAGAGGAGCAGCCCGGCGGCCATGGTCAGCGCGCCGGCCTGGAGCACCTTGCGGCCGAAGCGGGGCACGAGCTTCTCGACCGAGAGGCCCGCGGCGACCGAGACGGCGATGGAGAACGGGATGCCGGTGAGACCGGCGCGCAGCACGCTCCAGCCCAGCCCCATCTGCATGTACATCGTCCAGACCAGGAAGAAGATGCCGGTGGCGATGCCGAAGGTCAGCTGGACGGCGATGCCGCCGGCGAAGCTCTTGACCTTGAAGAGGGAGAGCTCGACGAGCGGCGAGCCATCCTTCTTGATCTTGTACTTCTCGTAGGCGATGAACGCGGCGAAGACGAACGGCGCGGCGATCATGCAGCCGAAGCCCCACAGCGGCCAGTCGTTCTCGTGGCCGTGGGTCAGCGGGAAGATCAGCAGGACCAGGGCGAGGGTGGCGAGGACGACACCGACCAGGTCCAGGCGCAGCGCCTGCGGGGCCTTGGACTCGGCGATGAACTTGCGGCCCAGGATCACGCCCATGATGCCGACGGGCAGGTTGATCAGGAAGATCGGGCGCCAGCCGAGGCCGAAGAGGTCCCACTCGATGAGCAGCGCGCCGAGGAGCGGGCCCGAGACGGCCGCGAGGCCCACGATCGCTCCGAACATGCCGAAGACCTTGCCGCGCTCCTGCGGCGGGAAGGTGACGTGGATGATCGCCAGGACCTGCGGAACCATCAGGGCGGCCATACCGCCCTGGAGGAGGCGGGCGACGACGAGCACGTCCGGGGTGGAGGCGATGCCGCAGAGCAGCGAGGCCGCGGTGAACCCGGCGATGCCGATGAGGAAGATGCGCTTGCGGCCGTAGATGTCACCGAGACGACCGCCGGTGATCAGGCCGGCGGCGAAGGCGAGCGCGTAGCCCGCGGTGATCCACTGGATCGCACTGGTGGAGGCGCCGAAGTCCTCGCGCATGGTGCGGATGGCTATGTTGACGATCGTGACGTCGACCAGGTCCATGAAGGCCGCGGTCATCACGATGGCGAGCGCCAGCCAGCGGCGGCGGTCGGCGGTCGAGCTGGTTGCGTCGTGGGCTGCGTCGTTCCGCTCTTCTTGTATGGGCCCGTTCTCTCTTTCGGGCGATGCCTTGGGCGTCTCGGTGCTCATGAGGAGAAACTTAGACGGCGTCTAGGTCAGTCTGTGTCCTATTTCGCTGGCAGCCTTGATTCATGACCGACACCCCCGCACGGCTGCTGTCCCTGCTGTCCCTCCTCCAGACCCCGCGCGAGTGGCCGGGCAGCGAGCTGGCGCTGCGGCTGCGGGTGAGCGCCCGCACCATCCGGCGCGACATCGAGCGGCTGCGGGAGCTCGGCTACCCGGTGGAGGCCACGCTGGGCGCCGAGGGCGGATACCGGCTGGTCGCGGGTGCGGCGATGCCCCCGCTGCTCCTCGACGACGAGGAGGCCGTGGCGATCGCGGTGGGGCTGCGGGCCGGGGCCGGTCATGCGATCGAGGGGGTCGAGGAGGCCTCCGTACGGGCCCTGGCGAAGCTGGAGCAGGTCCTGCCCTCGCGGCTGCGGCACCGGGTGAGCGCGCTCCAGTCGGCCACGATCGCACTGACCCGGGGCGACGGCGCGAGCGTGGACCCGCGGACGCTGACGACGATGGCGGCCGCGGTGGCGGGGCCGGAGCGGCTGCGGTTCGCGTACCGGGCGGGGGACGGCGCCGAGTCGCGCCGGCTGGTGGAGCCGTACCGGCTCGTGAGCACCGGGAGCCGGTGGTACCTGGTCGCCTACGACCTGGAGCGCGAGGACTGGCGGACCTTCCGGGTGGACCGGGTCGACGAGGCGTTCGCGACGGGGGCCCGCTTCGTGCGGCGGGACCTGCCGATGGAGGCGGAGGAGTTCGTCCGGCGGGGGCTGCGGGGTGGCGAGAAGCAGCCGTACCTGGTGGAGGTCGTCTTCGCGGCGGCCCCGGCGCAGCTGCCGGCCTGGCTGCGGGCGGCGGCCCTGCCGGGGGCCGACGGCGGGACCACGGTGCGCTTCGAGAGCGCGGACGCACCGGAGTGGACGGTGGCGCGCCTGGCCCTGACGGGCCTGCCCTTCACCGTGCGGGAGCCGGGCGTGCTGCGGGCGGCGGCCGGGGCGATGGCCGCGCGGCTCACCGGGGCGGCGGCGCCGTAACCGGGAAAGGGGGAGCCCCGGCGCCTGGGGGGGATAGGCACCGGGGCTCGTACGGGGGCGGGGCCGGTCAGGCCACCGCGTCGAAGCCGGTGTCGCGCGCCATCCGCTTCAGCTCCAGCAGCGCGTGCTTCTCGATCTGGCGGATCCGCTCACGGGTCAGGCCGTGCTGCTTGCCGACCTCCGTCAGGGTCCGCTCGCGGCCGTCGTCGATGCCGTACCGCATCTTGATGATCGACGCCGTGCGCTGGTCGAGCTTGCCCAGCAGGTCCTCCAGCTCCTCGCTGCGCAGCAGGGAGAGCACGGACTGCTCGGGCGAGATCGCCGAGGTGTCCTCCAGGAGGTCACCGAACTGGGTGTCGCCGTCGTCGTCGACCGACATGTTCAGGCTGACCGGGTCGCGCGCCCAGTCCAGTACGTCGCCCACGCGCTTCTCCGTCGAGTCCAGCTCGGCGGCGATCTCGGCGTGCTCCGGGTCGCGGCCGTTCTCGCGGTTGAATTCGCGCTGGATGCGGCGGATCCGGCCGAGCTCCTCGACCAGGTGGACGGGGAGGCGGATGGTGCGGGACTGGTCCGCGATGGACCGGGTGATCGCCTGCCGGATCCACCACGTGGCGTACGTGGAGAACTTGAAGCCCTTGGCGTAGTCGAACTTCTCGACCGCGCGGACCAGGCCGGCGTTGCCCTCCTGGATCAGGTCGAGCAGGGGCAGACCGCTGCGCGGATAGCGCCGGGCGACGGCCACGACGAGACGGAGGTTGGAGCGGATGAAGACTTCCTTGGCGCGCTCGCCCTCGGCGGCCAGCGCCTCCAGCTCCTCGCGGGCCGGGGTCTCCCCCTCCCGCTCTATCGCCCCGTCGAGGATCTGCTGGGCGTAGACGCCCGCCTCGATGATCTGGGACAGCTCCACTTCCTTGGCGGCGTCGAGCAGCGGGGTGCGCGCGATCTCGTCCAGGTACATGCCGACCAGGTCGCGGTCTGCGATCTCCCCGCCCACAGCGCGGGCGCTGCTCGTGGACTGACGACGGGCGACGGCGCGGGTTGCCATGCGTGCTCCCTTGCGAAGTGTTCGGTCGCGGTGCGGCTGGTGGACGCCACCGGGACGGCTGCCAACCGGTCCGGAACGTCACGGACACTCTCCCGAGTGCCCGCTTCCGAAGGAAACAACGACTGGAATCGGGACAGAATTCCCGCGCTGCTCCCTCTTTCTCGAGATCTTGCAGTATCCTGCCCCGCCGCGCCGCGCCCCCGGCGGGAGCCGGAACTCCACGAAGGCTTGAATGAGCGCAGGTCAGGGCCGGTACGGAGGCGGAACCGGAGGCTCGCGCGGTTCTTTACCTCCACCAAACCTTTGAGACCGCCGTCACCATTGACGCGACCCCGCTCGCCCCGGAAGAGCGCCGATCCCGGCTGCACTCCGCCCCTGAAGACGGCCCCCGCCGGGTTCTGGTTGCCTGGACTGGCGATCGAATGCCAGAATTCCCCACAAGCGCGCTATTCAAGACGAACCGGACCCTTCACCGGCCCTGGCGAGGCACCCGCACGTCCCGAGGGGGGCGGGGCTAGCCGAACTGGAGGGAGCGCTTCGAGAGGCCCAGCCAGAAGCCGTCCACCGGGGTGCGGGCGGTGGTCAGGTCGGATGCGGCCGCGCCGAGGGTGACGAAGAGCGGGGCGAAGTGTTCCGTGCGGGGGTGGGCCAGCCGGCCCGCCGGGGACTTGTTCTCGAAGTCCAGCAGGGCGTCCACGTCCGACGCGGCCAGGGCTTCGCTCCCCCAGGCGTCGAACTCCGCCGACCAGGCGGGGACGCCCGGGCCCGGGTGGCGCAGGGCGGCCAGGTTGTGCGTGAAGAAGCCGCTGCCGACGATCAGTACGCCCTCGTCGCGCAGCGGGGCCAGCTTGCGGCCGAGGTCCATCAGCCGGGCCGGATCCAGGGTGGGCAGGGAGATCTGGAGGACCGGGATGTCGGCGTCCGGGTACATCTCCACCAGGGGGACGTACGCCCCGTGGTCCAGGCCGCGGTCGGGGATGTCCTGGACGGGGGTGCCGGGGGCCCGGAGCAGTTTGCGGACCGAGGCGGCCAGCTCCGGGGCGCCGGGGGCGTCGTAGCGGACCCGGTAGTAGTGCTCGGGGAAGCCCCAGAAGTCGTACACGAGCGGGACGCGCTCGGTGGCGCCGAGGGCGAGCGGGGCCTCCTCCCAGTGGGCGGAGACCATCAGGATCGCCCGGGGGCGGGGCAGACCGGCGGACCACTCGGCGAGCTCGCCGGGCCAGATCGGGTCGTCGGCCAGCGGGGGTGCGCCGTGGCTCAGGTACAGGGCCGGTATGCGGGTGGTCACCGGGCACTCCTCCGGGTAGTTGAAATACGTAGTGAAAACAGACTAACCCCGTCTCGTTCAAATTTGAACGAGACGGGGTCATCAGTCATTCCCCGGGGCCCTCGACCCCGATCAGTGGGCGATCACCGGAACCTTGAGCTCGGCGTCCTCCACGGAACCGGAGGCCACCGGGCCGCCCGCACCCGGACGGCCGGTGTTGATCAGCGCCAGGGCGATGGCCGAGCTGGCGACGAGGATGCCGACCGCCCACCAGATGGCGGAGGCGTAGCCCTCGACCATGGCCTGCGCCTGGATCAGCTGCCCGGCCGGGCCGCCCGCCGCGGCCTCGGCCGCGTGGTCGGTCAGGTAGGCGGTGGTCGCCGAGGCGGCGATGGTGTTGAGCAGTGCGGTGCCGATGGCGCCGCCGACCTGCTGCGAGGTGTTGACCATCGCGGAGGCGACTCCGGCGTCGGCCGGGTTCACCCCGTGCGTGGCCAGGGACATCGCCGGCATGAACGCCGTGCCCATGCCGAGGCCGAGCAGCAGCTGCGCCGGCAGGATCAGCGCCGGGTAGGAGGAGCCGACCTCCAGCTGCGTCAGCAGCAGCATGCCGAGGGCGGCGACCAGGAAGCCGGGGCCCATCAGCAGGCGCGGCGGGACCCGGGTCATCAGACGGGCGCCGATCTGGGTGGAGCCCGTGATCATGCCCGCGATCATCGGCAGGAAGGCGAAGCCGGTCTTGACGGGCGAGAAGCCCTTCACGACCTGGAGGTAGTAGGTGAGGAAGAGGAACAGGCCGAACATCGAGATGACGGCGAGGCCGAGCGAGAGGTAGACACCGCCGCGGTTGCGCTCCAGCAGGACGCGCAGCGGCAGCAGCGGGGACTTCACCTTGGACTCGACGAGGACGAAGGCGGCCAGCAGCAGCGCCGAGGCGACGAACATGGTGACCGTCAGGGCGTCCGACCAGCCGGCGGACTCGGCGCGGGTGAAGCCGTACACCAGGGCGACGAGACCGGTGGTGGACAGGACCACGCCCGGGATGTCGAGCGGCGCGCGGTTGCGGGAGCCGGCGGGCTCACGGATGACCATCCAGGCACCCACGGCCGCGACGATCGCGAAGGGGATGTTGACGAAGAAGGTCCAGCGCCAGTTGAGGTACTCGGTCAGGAAGCCGCCGAGGATCAGGCCGACGGCGCCGCCGCCGCCCGCGATGGCTCCGTAGATGCCGAAGGCCTTGGCGCGCTCCTTGGCGTCGGTGAACATGACCGCGAGCAGCGACAGGGCCGCCGGTGCGAGCAGTGCGCCGAAGGCACCCTGGAGGGCGCGGGCGCCGAGCATCATGGCCTCGCCGTTCGCGGCGCCGCCGAGCGCGGAGGCCAGGGCGAAGCCGATGAGGCCGACGACGAAGGCGTTCTTACGGCCCCACTTGTCGGCGATGCGGCCGCCGAAGAGGAGCAGTCCGCCGAAGGCCAGCGCGTACGCGGTGATGACCCACTGGCGGTTGCCGTCCGAGATGCCGAGGTCGGTCTGGGCGGAGGGGAGCGCGATGTTCACGATGGTCGCGTCGAGGACGACCATCAGCTGGGCCAGGGCTATGAAGACGAGTGCCTTCCAGCGGCTGGGATCGGCAGCCGGCGCGAGGCTCGCGGCTGTTTTTGACATGGAGGTACCCACTTCACTGTGCGGAATGACTGAAAAAGACTAGTTCTTGAGCTTTGTGCGGGTCACATGGTTTTCTGCCGCAGGTCGTCCAGCGTGGCCGCCGAGCCCGGGAGCTCGGAGCGCGCCGGGGCCCTCAGGCCGTCGAGGAAGAGCTGGAGATGGCGGTGGGCGAAGCGGTCGGTGTCCAGGCATCCGGTCCCCGGGAGGGGGCGGCTGAGCTGGGACAGGGCGACCATCAGATCGCCCGCGCCGATGTCCGTACGGACCAGTCCGGCGGCTTGGCCGGCCGCCAGCAGGGTCACGACGGCCTGCTCCAACGCGGTGCTCGCCGCGAGGAGTTCGGGGTGTTCGCGGTCGAAGCCGTCGGCGAGCATCGGGCACAGGGCGCCGATCCGCTCGTCCGCGGCGGTGTGCGTGAACCGGCAGAGCGCGGCGAAGGCATCGGGCTCCTCGGCGAGGGAGGCCTCGGCCGAGGCCGTCACCCGGCCCATCGTGAAGAGCACGACGTGGTGGACGAGGGTGGCACGGTCGGGGAAGTGCCGGTAGAGCGTGGCGTTGCCGATGCCGGCCCGGCGGGCCACCTCGTCGAAGGGGATCGCGGAGCCGGACTCGACGAAGGCCTCGCGGGCCGCCGCCAGGATGCGCTCGCGGTTGCGGACGGCGTCGGCGCGCGGACGCGGAACGGCCGTCGCCGCCGGGACCGGTACCGGTACCGGTACCGGCTCCCCGGCAGCCGCGGGGGCGGGCCGGACCGCCGTGGCGGTACTGCTGGAGCGCTTCATTCCGGGGCCTCCCTGGCGCGGACTCGCGGACTCGCGGACTCGTGGTGCGGACGGTGTGGACGGCGTGGACGCTGCGGGGCGGTGCGACCGCCCCGCACAAACGGGGAGCCGCTCCCCGCTTGACGGGACTCACGTACAAACGGGGATCCCGTCCCCGGTTATTTCACTCCCCCGTGTGACCTGAGTCACCACCCCGTCCACGTTCGGCCTCTCCCGACGCGCGGGCGCGACGCGCCCGGCGGAGGGTGATCGGACAGAGCGCAGACCGGGCAGGGCCGGCTGCCGCGGACCGAAGGCGATCTCCATGCCGCAGACCCGCCGGCGGATACGCAGACCACGCCGCACCAGCGCGTACATCGGCCTGACCGCGCTGGCCCTCGGTGTCACGACCACCGCGAGCACCGGCATATCCAGCCGCGGGCACTCGGCGGCCGGAGCGGTGGCGACGACCGTGGAATCGGCCCTCGCGCCCTGCCGGATCGCGGGCACCATGGGCGTGCAGATGTCCGAGGGCATGCCGACCCCTCCCGGGTACGCGCGCTCGACCGGCGAGATCCGGGCCCTGAACCTGATGATCGACTTCCCCGACGCCAAGGGCGAGGGCACGGCGGCGGACCGGATGGCCGAGTTCTTCCCGCAGACGGCCGAATGGTTCCGCACCAGCTCCTACGGCCGGCTGGCCTACCGGGCCGAGGCTCCGATAAGGAACTGGCTGCGGATGCCGATGCCCTTCGCGGCTTACGGGATCGAGCGCGGGTCCGCGTACGAGCCCGGCTACCGGCAGCTCGTCGAGCACATCGCGAAGGCCGCCGACGCCGAGGTGGACTTCAGCCGGTACGACCTGATCAACATCCTGGTCACGCCGAACGCCGGGCCGTCCGCCCTGGACACCGTCCTGTCGGTGACCTTCTCGGGCAACGGCGAGGCGCCGGTCGCCGACGGGGTGCCGCTGGCCAACACGTCCTTCGTCTACAGCCGGCAGGACGACGGCTCCGGCACCTACCGGGAGACCGGCTACCGGGTGCTCCCGCACGAGAACGGGCACGTCTTCGGGCTGCCCGACCTCTACACCTCCGACGGCGGGAGCACGGTCGGGCACTGGGACATCATGAGCGAGGACTGGGGGGCCAACAACGACCTGATGGGCTGGCACAAGTGGAAGCTGGGCTGGCTGGACAGCACGCAGATCAGCTGCGCGTCCAAGTCGGGCACCAGCGACCACACCCTCTCCCCGCTGGGGGTGCGGGGCGGCACCAAGCTGGCCTTCATACCGCTGTCGGAGAGCGTGGGGTACGCGGTGGAGGTGCGCACCCGTGCCGGGAACGACGAGGCCGTCTGCAAGCCCGGCGTCCTCATCTACAAGGTGGACTCCGACGTGGACACCGGGCACGGCCCGATCACCGTGTCGGACAGCGCCGACGCGAGCGGCGGCTGCACCCGGCGGCCCAATGTCCACGCGGAACTCTCGGACGCGCCGTTCCGGCCGGGCGAGACCTTCACCGACGAGAAGGCGGGCATCAGCGTCTCCGTGGTCGGCGAGCTGCGCAACGGCAGCTACCAGGTCCGCGTCATCCGGCCCTGACCGCGGCGGCGGGGGCCGCCGCCGAACCGGAGCCGCGCCCTGCGCGGCTCCGGCGCCTGCCGCGCCGCCGGTGAGGGTCAGCGGCTCGTGGCCCTGGGCCAGAAGAGGTCCAGCCAGACGAGGGTGTCCCGCATGACGTAGTGGTCGGCGTGGGGGCGCAGTGCGGAGAGCAGGAAGGACCGGGCGCCCTCGGAGGGCACGCCCAGGACGGTGAACCGGGGGTCCGGCGTGCCGTCGGGGTCGACCGGGTGGAACTCGGGCGTCAGGTCGAGCCCGCCCGGCAGGAAGTCCTCGCCGTCCGCCGACGGGTTGCGCCACAACCGCACCAGGCCCCGGTCGAGCAGGTTGCGGTAGAGCGGCAGGGCGTCGAGCCGCGGGTCGAAGCCGTGCATCCGGGCCTCGACCAGGACGTCGACCGGGCGGGACAGGCCGGTGTGCGGGCCCTCGACCACGCTCTTGCCGGTGGCTCCGTCGAGCCGGACCCGGGCCCCGGGTCCCGCGCCGACGTCCAGCAGCCCGCAGTCGATCAGGGCGGCCATCTTCGCCATGATCTCGGGGGCCGCGCCGTTCGCGAGCCGGTTGTGGTGGCGTACGTAGTGCCGCAGGAAGTGGCGCTGGGAGGCGGCGGTCAGTCCCGCGTGGTCCACCGCGTACGAGATGACCTGGCGCAGGTCGCGCCAGACGCCGTCTGAGGCCGCCTTGTGGGGGTTCGCGAGGTTGCCCTGACGGGCCCACAGCTGGTCGCGGGCCATGAACGTCCGGACGGACGCGCGGAACTCCTCGGGACTCGCGCCGGGCGGGACCGGGGCGACGGCCCGGTGCCAGTCGAAGCGGTTGCCGTGCAGGTACGTCTCCAGGCCCCAGGCCGAGTCGAGGGCGTCGGTGACCGTGCCGGGCGGCAGCGACCGGTCGACGCAGCGGCGGACCCCGGCCTCGGCGGAGGGGCCGTACACGGTCCGGGTCCAGTGCAGCAGGACCTCGCGGACCGGCCAGGTGACCGCTGCCTGGGCGGTGAACAGCGCGCACTTGCCGCGCAGTACGCCCTCCAGCACGTCGGCGATCTCGTCCACCGCACGCTCCAGCGGGGCGAGGAGGTGGCCGGGCCCGTCGGCGGGCGTGCCCGTCACGAAGGCCAGGTAGGCCGGGAGCGCGCGCTGGGTCAGCAGCAGGGCCGCGGCCGGGCCGAAGAGCGTGACGTAGTGCAGGTGGGCCATCTCCAGGACGATCAGCGGCAGCAGGTCGCGCTCGAAGTCGAGCTGCGCCCGCCCCGGCCCGTCGCCGGACGGGGCCCGGCCGACGTGGGCCCGCAGCTGGTCGACCGCCCCGGTCGTCAGGAAGGTGCCGGGGTGGTCGCCGGATCCGTCGCTGGGCTTGTGGTTGTCGGGGCGGGCGAAGGTGAACAGCCCGGAGCCGCTGAAGGCCACGACGGCCGCCGGTTCCCGGCCGGAGCGCCGGTAGACCAGGGCGGGGCCGTCCTCGTGGAAGGAGCCGCCGCGCCCTTCGGTGAGGTGGAGGATCGTGTCGATGGCGGTGAGTCCCATGCCGGCGCAGCCGACGACCGTGTCGGGTCCGCAGCTGCCGGCGTCGAGCCGGTCCTCCAGCGGGTACGGGTGCGGCACGTGGCGGGTCCCGCCGCCGGTGGCGGGACCCGCCGAGCGCCGCGGATCGTGGTACGAGTGCCCCGTGAGCAGCAACACCTCGTCCGCGGTGCGGCGTTCGCCGTCGGCGGTGACGACCTCCAGCCGGCGGTCCGCGGCGGGGGCGATGTCCACGACCTCCGCGTGGTGCAGGTGCAGTGCGGCGCCCGGGTGGCGGCGCAGGTCCGCGGCGAAGGTCTCGAACATGTCGCGCAGGGCCAGTCCGTGGACGTAGCGCTTGGGCCAGTCCTCCGGCCCCAGGTCCAGGTCCGGGTCTCCGGTCTCCGCGAAGCGGCGCCGGCACCACTCGTGCAGGGTGGGCCGCTCGGCCGGCGGGCGCAGCGGGCCGGCGCCGGTCACCGTCTCGTCGGCGGCGAAGCCCACCTGGGCGCCGATCCGGTTGAGGTAGCTCGTCCGCGCCTGGTCCGGGCTGTGCGCCCGGCCCGCGCCGAACGCGCCGGTGCGCTCGTAGAGGTGGACCTCCAGCCGGTGCCCCTCCCCGAGCCGGTCGATCGTCGCCGAGAGCCTCTCCAGGGCGTACGTGGCCCTGGGCCCGCCCCCCACCACGGCGAGCCGGTAGGGCTCGGCCGTGGCCGCGGGTCGGCCGGATGCGTCAGCTCGGGGGGTGGTCACGGGCACCTCATTCAGTGGTCGCAGCGGCTGGGCCGTCTCCGGGCCCGGCGGGATCCGGACGGGACGGCCCGGGGTGTGTCAGGCCCGGGTCGGCAGGGTGCGGGCGAGGGCGGCGAGGAAGCGGTCGATGTCGGTCTCCGTCATCCGGCCCATGGTCGAGAGCCGGAAGAAGTCGGCCGCCAGCTGTTCCTGGGCGCTGTAGATGACGAACCCCTCCGCGCGCAGCCCGCGGTGCAGTTCGCGGTAGCCGATGCCGGCCGGGATCCGGACGGCGGTGAGCGAGGCGGCCCGCTGCCCGGGCGGCAGGAGGATCTCCAGGCCGAGTTCCTCCAGGCCGTCGCGCAGCCGCCCCGCCAGGGCCGAGTAGCGGGCGTGGCGGGCCTCGCGGCCCTCGGCCAGGGCCAGGTCGAGGGCCTCGTCGAAGGCGTAGAAGGCGGGGATGCCGGGGGTGAACGCCGGTGCCTGCGCCTTCTCCTGGGCCGTGTAGTGGCGGTGCAGGTCGAGGTAGTAGCTGCGCCGCGGGGCGCCGGCCAGTCCTTCGAAGGCGGTCCTGGCCGCGCTGACGAATCCGAGGCCGGGGGCGCCTTCCAGGCACTTGTTGGCGGAGCCCGCGAGCCAGTCGATGCCGTCCTCGGCCAGCGCGATGTGTTCCGCTCCGATGCTGCTGACGGCGTCCACGACGACCTCGCGGCCGTGGGCGTGCGCGATCCGGGCCACCGCGGCCACGTCGTTGAGCATGCCGCTGCTGGTCTCGTGGTGGACCACCGCGACGTGGGTCAGGCCCTGGTCGGCGGCCAGGGCCCGCTCGACGGCCGCCGGGTCCACGGGTGTGGCCCAGCCCAGTTCGAGGCGGTGGGTGCGGATGCCGTGGGCGTCCGCGATGTGCTGGAACCGTTCGCCGTAGTGGCCGTTGTCGACGACGAGGAGGGCGCCGTCGCGGGGCACGGCCGAGCTGACGGCGGCCTCGACGGCGGCGGTGCCCGAGCCGGTGAGGACGACCGAGGTGTGCCGCTCGTCGCCGCCCGCGGCGAGGGTGGTCTTGTGCCGGACGCGGGTGAGCAGGTCGGAGAACTCCGGTTCGCGGTGGCACATGTCGGGGCCGGCGAGCGCCGCGCGCACCCGGTCGTCGGTGATGACGGGGCCGGGGTTCATGAGGACCAGGCGCTCCGGGCGCGGTGGCGTGCTGTCGTTCATCGGGCGATCGCTTCCTTGAATCGGGCCGCCGAGGCGGGCGGGGCGAGGGCCGGGCGGCCCAGGTTCGGGTCGGATCCCGGGGCGATCCGTACGCGGACCAGTTGGGCTCCGCCGTCCCGCTGGGCGCTCAGCACGGCGGCGCGCAGGGCGTCCGCGTCCGCGACGTCGTGGGTGGCGCGGTATCCGCAGGCCTCGGCGATCGCCCCGAAGTCCACCCCGGCGGAGGCGGTGGGCTGGCCGCCGGTGGATTCGTAGGACTCGTTGTCCAGCAGGATGTGGCACAGGTCGGTGTCGCACCGGCGGCCGATGGTCGCCATCGCCTCGAGCCGCATGAGGGCGGCGCCGTCGCCGTCGAGGACGGCGACCCGGCGGTGCGGGGCGTACATCGCGACGCCGAGGGCCACGCTGGAGGCGCAGCCCATGGAGCCGACGACGTACAGGTTCTCGGGGCGGTCCCGGTCGCGCTCCAGCTCCCGGGCCGTCTTGCCGGTGGTCGCGACGAGCAGGGTGTGCGGGTCCATGGCGGAGACGATGTGGCCGATCGCCTCGGCGCGCTTCATGAGTTGCGGGCCGGGGACGGTGGACCGGACGCCGCCGGGTGCGCCGTAGGGGGCGATGGCGCCCTTGGGCACGATGAACGCGAACGGCAGTCCCGTGGCGGCCATGTGCGCGGCGGCCGCCTCGAGGCGCTGCGCGAGCAGGGCGGGGTCGGCCGGGAGCACCTCGTTGCGCACGCCCATGGCGGTCAGCAGGTCCGGGGTGATCCGGCCCATCAGCTCGTGCTGCGGCTCGTCGGTGTGGCCGGGGCGGCCGCGCCAGGTGACCAGGAGCAGGACCGGCAGGCGCAGGGTGTGGCAGAGGGAGGTCAGCGGGTTGACGGTGTTGCCCAGTCCCGAGTTCTGCAGGATGACCACCGGGCGGCGGCCGGCGAGGTGGGCGCCGGCGGCGAGGGCGACGGCCTCGCCCTCGTTGGCGGCGATGACGTACTCCTGCGGGTGCTCGGCCTCCAGGCAGGAGATGACCGGGCCGAGGAAGGAGCAGGGCACGCCGGTGAACGGCCCGTGCCCGTGCTCCTGGAGCAGTTCGACCAGGGTGCGCGCCTCGAGGACCCGCGGGGGCGCCGACGTGGCCGTCGTGGCCTCCGTGGTCGCCGTGTTCGGCGCGCTCACTGGCCGCTCTCCCGGGTGGCGAACAGCTCGGTGGCGCGGGCGAGGTCCTGCGGGGTCCGCAGTTCCAGCCAGCCGGAGCCGATCTCGACCGCCCGCACCCGGTGTCCGGCGGCGAGCAGGTCGACGAGCAGGTCGGCCAGGGTCGCCTCGCGGCCGTTGGCGCGGCGCTTCTCGGCGACCTGGCGCAGCGCGCCGAAGCCCTCGGCGGAGAAGACGGCGGCGCCGGCGAACTCGCCGTCCGCCTCGGCTGCGACGGCGGCGAGGACCCCGCTGCCCGAGGCGGCGCCGATCCGGCGGCCGTCCCGGGCGACGGAGTCCAGGGCCAGCGGCAGCGCGTCGGCACGGCGCCGCGCACCGGGGCCGTCGGACACGTCGACGAGGACGGCGATGTCGCCGCCCGCGGCGACCAGTCGGCGCAGCGGCTCGCCCTCGACGAAGACGTCGCCGGTGACGACGACCGTGCCGCTCAGGAAGTCGTCGTCCAGCGCCAGTACGGCGCCGGCGGCATCCAGGTGGGAGGGCAGCAGCGTCACGTCCTGCGGGACCTGCCCGTGGTCGTCGCCCGTGCCTGCCTCGGCCGGCGCCTCTGACACCGCCTGCACCGCCGACACCGCCGACACCGACTCGATGTCCGCCCGGCGCAGCGCGGTGCTCTGCTCGGCCAGCAGGCCGGCGGCGGGCGCGGTGGGCAGGCCCGGGACGATGAGGGAGCGGGCCCGGCTCGCGTACGGGGTGATGTACTCGGCCTCGTGCCGCTTCTGGAGGGACATCCCCTGGAGGTCGAACACGGTGGCCAGGGGGGCGATCCGGTCCTCGATGCCGGTCGTGCGGTCGTCGCGCAGGATCGCCTCGAAGGTGTCGGTGACGGCGGCGATGCCCGCGCGCAGACCGTGGTTGGCGTAGATGACCATCTTGGCGCCGGCCTCGGCCAGTTCGGTGGCGGTGATGGTGTGGTAGGTCGTGGGGACCACGACGACCGGAGTCGGCAGGGTCCAGCGCTCCAGGAAGCGCAGCACCGGTTCCGGCGAGCTGCCCTTGGCGTGGATCAGCACCGCGTCGGCGCCGGCCGCCGCGTACGCCTCGCCGCGGCGCAGGGCCTCGTCCATGCCCCAGCCGGCGATGAGGGCCTCGATCCGGGCGATGACCATCAGGTCGGGCGTGGTCTGGGCGGCCTTGGCGGCGCGCAGCTTTCCGCAGAACTCGGCGATCGGGGCCAGTTCCTGACGGCCGGGGATGAAGCTGTTGACCTTCGGGAAGCGCTTGTCCTCGATGGAGACGCCGGCGATGCCGGCCGCCTCGTAGCGCCGGATCATGTTCATGACGTTGTGGGCGTTGCCGTAGCCGGCGTCGCAGTCGGCCACCACGGGGACCTCGACCGCGGCCGCCAAGGACCCTGCGGTGGCGAGCAGTTCGCTCATGGTCAGGATGTCGGTGTCGGGCACGCCCTGAGAGGCCGACACCTCCAGGCCGCTCGACCAGACGCCGTCGAAGCCGGCGCGCTCGGCGAGGCGCGCACCGAGCGGGTTGTGCGCGCCGATGATGCGTACCGTGCCGGGGCGGGCGAACAGTGCGCGGAGCCGCTGGGCTCCGGACGTCCGGTGGTCCGCGCGTGCCTCTGTCGTCCCAGTAGTCATGCCGATTCTCCTGTTGTCCGCATTTGTGCGTGAGGGGCGCAGCATCATCGGGGCGGCCCACATAATGCAATTGCCGGGAATTCAATGAGTGGGGCTGAAAAGGCGGTCCGGATTTCCGGTCCGGCGCTCCGCGCATTCACACCCCGGGTCATACGGTGACCGCTGTGATCACCAGGCCGTCGGCCACCAGCCAGCGGCCGTCGAAATGCCGTACGGTACGGCCGCCGGCCACCGGTCCGGGAACGAGCAGGCGGGCCCGGAACCGGCCCTCGCCCTCGCCCGTGGCCGTGGCCGGGCCCGGTTCCGGACGGAACCGGAGCTCGGCCTGGGTGAAGTCGAGCCAGCGCCCGGTGAGCGGGAACCACGCCTTGTAGACGGACTCCTTGGCGCTGAACAGGACGGTGTCCCAGTGCAGCCCGGGCCGGGATCCGCCCAGCTCCCGCAGCTGCCCGCGCTCGTGCGGGAGCGTCACCGCCTCCAGGACTCCCGCGGGCAGCGGAACGTGCGGTTCGGCGTCGATGCCGAGTCCGGCCAGCTCCGCGGACCGGGCGGCGGCGGCCGCCCGGTAGCCCGCGCAGTGGGTGATGGCGCCGACCGCCCCGGCGGGCCACAGCGGTTCCCCCGAGCCGCCCACGGGCACCGGCCCGGCGGGCACGCCCAGGCGTTCCAGTGCCCGGTGGGCGCAGTGCCGTCCGGTGCCGAAGACGCGGCGGCGGCTCTCGGAGGCCCCCGCCACGGCGGCCAGTTCCACCGGGTGGAGGCGGGCGTCGGGTACGTCCGCGTACTCCTCCGCACCGGCCGCCCCGGCGGGCAGGATCCGCTCGATCACCGGTCGTGCCCTTCGCCGGTCCCCGGGGGCACGGCCTTGCCGGGCCCCGCGAAGAGGCCGGCGACGGCGCCCAGGGCGGCCACCGCCGCGGTCGCCAGCAGGGCCTGCTGCATGCCCTCCAGGAACACCGCCTGCCCGATCCGGGTCAGCGTGGCCTGCGCCGCGCCGACCGCGCCGGCATCCGGTGCGAGACCCACGGCCACCGTGCGGACCGCCTCGTCCAGGGCGCCGGGCTCCAGCACGACGCCCTCCGCGGCGAGGCGGCCGGGCAGCGCGGACGCGGCGTGGGCCGCGACCAGTGCGCCCACGACGGCGGTGCCCAGGCTGCCGCCCACCTGCATGGACGTCTGCTGCATCCCGCCGGCCACACCGGACAGTTCCACCGGTGCGCTGCTGATGACGAGCTTGGTGGCGCCGACCATCACCGGGCTGAAGCCGAGCCCGAGGAGGAAGAAGCACAGGGTCGTCTGCAGGGTCCCGGACTCGGCATCGAGCCGGGACAGGGCGCACATGGCCGTGGCCGTGACGAGCAGTCCGACCACGACCGGGGCGCGCGGGCCGGACCGGCTGATCCACATGGCCGCGGGCGGTGCGCCCACGATCATCAGCAGGGTCAGGCCCAGGACCCGGATCCCCGAATCGGTGGGCGACAGCCCGAGCACGTTCTGCAAGTAGAAGATCAGGACGAACGGGGCGCCGAACATCACGAACGACATGGCGAGCATGGTCAGGACGCCCACCGTGAACCGCACCGACCGGAAGATCCGCGGCGGCACCAGCGGATCCGGGGCCCGCCGCTGCCACCGGACGAAGAAGGCGCCGAGCAGCAGCGCGGCGGCCAGCAGGGCCGTGGTCCGGGCATCGGGCCGGCCCCGGTCGGCGACCGTGGCCAGGCCCCCGACGAACAGGCAGAGCGCGCCGCCGAGGACGACCATGCCCAGCAGGTCCAACCGGCCGGACCGGCCGCCCTCGGCCCGCGCGTCGTGCAGGACGACGACGCCCAGCACCAGGGCGAGGGCGCCCAGCGGCACGTTGAGGAAGAACACCCAGCTCCACGTCGCGTGTTCGACCAGCAGGCCGCCCACGACCGGGCCGGCCGCGGTCGAGGCCGCGATGACCGCGCTGCGCACCGCGATCGGCATGTTGAGCTTCTCGGCCGGGAAGGCCGTGCGCAGCAGGCCGAGGGTGGCCGGCTGCATCAGCGCACCGAACACGCCCTGCAGTACGCGCAGTCCGATCACCCAGCCCAGGCTGCCGCAGGCGCCGATGGCCACCGAGGTCGCCGTGAAGCCCGCGGCGCCGATGAGGAAGACGGTGCGGTGGCCGTAGCGGTCCCCGAGCCGGCCCGCGGCGATCAGCAGGGCGGCGACGGCGAGCAGGTAGCCGTTCGTCACCCACTGGATGCCGGTCAGGCTCGCCCCGAGGTCGGCCTGCATGGCCGGCTGGGCGACGGTGACGATGGTCCCGTCGAGCGAGACCATCATGGCCCCGACCGACAGGGTCAGCAGGGTCAGCCAGGGGTGGCCCCGCACTCCCCGGCGCGCCGGGGCGGGCGGGCGGCCCTGCTCCCCGGCGGCCGCGGTGTGTCCGGTCGCCCCGCTCATGTAAGGAGCTCACCCGGCTGCCTCGCCGCCGCCGGGCCGGACGTCGCTCCGGACGCCGCTCCGGAGCCGTCGCCGTCGTCCGCGGGCTTCCAGCCGGGCGGGCCGAAGACGTAGCCGAGCTTGTGGCGCAGCGTGCGGGCCCCGCGTACGTCGCGGAACATGTTGCCGAACTCGTGGACCTGGATCTTCCAGATGGAGAAGGTCTCGATCTGCTTGGTCAGGCCGTAGGTGGGGCGCTGCACCTCGGGCTGGAAGGTGCCGAAGATGCGGTCCCAGAAGATCAGGATGCTGCCGAAGTTCTTGTCCAGGTACTCCGGGTCGTTGCCGTGGTGCACCCGGTGGTGCGAGGGCGTCACGAAGATGTACTCGATGGGGCGCGGCAGCTTGCCGATCTTCTCGGTGTGCGCGAAGAGCCCGTACACGAGGTGGGCCGAGTGCATCGTGAACACCAGCGCGGGGTGCACGCCCAGGAGGGGCAGCGGCAGCCAGATCATCTTCTCGAACCACTGGGCCCACTTGCGGCGCAGGGCGGTCGAGAGGTTGAAGTACTGGCTGGAGTGGTGCACCTGGTGACCGGCCCAGATGAGCCGGATGCCGTGCGCGGCGCGGTGGTACCAGTAGAGGAGGAACTCCACTCCGAAGAAGAGGACCACCCACGTGGTCCACGACGTGGACGACAGGTGCCAGGGCGCCACGTACTCGTAGACCAGCAGGTACAGCGCGAGCGCCACGGTCCGCAGCAGGGTGGACGAGAGCAGCGCGCCGAAGCCCGTGAGGATGCTCGCCCGGTGGTCCCGGAGGTCGTAACCGGGCCGCTCGTCGTGGTCGTCGCCGAACTTGATCGCCAGCATCTCGATCACGATCAGCAGGGCCATGGCGGGCAGGGCGTAGACCGCTGGATCGTGCAGCCGGTCCAGGACCTTATCGAGCATCGGTCTCTCTCCTTGGTTTCGACTTCCGCAATAGCCTAAAGACGCTCCCTAAAAGCCTCCCTAAAGCCGTCCTTAACTTCCGCCTGCACGCCGGCGGCGGGCAGTCGGGCGGAACTGTTTAAGTCTCGTTTTAGCCGCCGCCCGGTACGCTCGCCGTCGGCTCGGCAAAATCCCGAAGATCATGCGGGAAAAAATCCGGCCGCGCGTCGATCGAAATCACCATTTCCCGGTCGTCGCCCTTTCGAACGAATCCAGGAACGGGGAGCGGATGAGCGGGAGTCGTGTGCAGGTCCGCCTGGAGCGGCCCGCCCGGGACACGGGCGCCGTGCGCGTGCTCGCCCTGCACGGACTGGCCGCGAGCGGGACCAGCTGGCGGCCGTACGCAGAACTCGCCTCACCGGATGTGGAGTTGTGGACGGCCGAGCTGCCCTGGGGCGCGGCGGGCCCGACGGACTGGAGCCGGCACGGCGACCCCGGCGAGTGGATCGGCGCCGCACTGGCCGCGGTCCCGGGCGGCGCCGACGTCGTCCTCGCGCACTCCTTCTCCGCCGTCCTCGCCGTGCGGTACCTGGCCGGCATCCCGCAGGTCGAACAGCCCCGCGCGCTGGTCGCCGTATCGCCCTTCCACCGCGCGGACCCGGCCGACTTCCACTGGGACGACGCCGCCCACTACCTCGGCATCTTCCAGGAGGCCTTCGAGGAGGCGGTGCGGATCGCTTCGGTGCGCGAACTCGCCCCGCAGACGCGCCGGGACATGGCCGTCCTCGTGCGCAACCGCGTCGGCCCGTACGGGTGGCTCAGGTTCTGGGAGAGCTACCTGCGCACCCCCTCCGTCGACACCCGGGCCCTCGGCCTGCCGGTGCTCGTCGTGGCCGGGGAGGACGACCGCCTGGCCCCGCCGCGCGACGCCGCCGTACTGGCGGCGGCCCTGCCGCAGGGGCAGCTCGAACTGCTGCCGGGCTGCGGCCACTTCCCGATGGCCGAGCAGCCGCGGCTGTTCGCCGACACGGTCCGCCGGCTGATCGCCGAACGCATCGCGACGCCGTCCGCGGCCGCCACGAGAGTGAGTTGACCCTTGTCCCCCTCCTCACCCACCACCCCCACCACCCCCGATGTCTTCGTGACCGGAATCGGCGCGATCAGCTGTCTCGGCGGCAGCGCGAGCGAGTTCTGGACCGGGCTGAAGGCCGCCGCGGCCACCGCGCGGCCCACTCCCGTGCCGGGCCTCACCGAGCGGGTGCCGGACGTCCTCGCGTACCAGGTCGCCGACGGGGCGACCGGCTCGGCCGGCCCGGCCGGCGTCGGCGCGCGCGCCGACCTGGGCCGCGCCGCGGGCTTCGCGCTCGCCGCCGCCCGCGAGGCGGTCGCGGACGCGGGCCTGGGGTCGCGCGAGCTCGCGGGGGCGGCCGTGGTGATCGGCACCGCGGTCGGCGAGAGCGGCGGCCGCGAGAGCGGGGACCGGGACGGGAGCACCAGTGCCGGGAGCACCGGTGACGGCGGCGGCGACGGCGGCGACGGCGGCTGGGAGCCGATGTTCTCCGTCGCCGCGTCGGTCGGCGGCGAACTCGGCACGTTCGGCACCAACATCAGCGTCAGCAACGCCTGCGCCGCCAGCGGGTACGCGCTGTCCGTCGCCGTGGACCTGATCCGCCGCGGCGAGGCGGACACCGTCCTGCTGGGCGGCGCCGAGGGCATCTCCTGGGTACCGCTCGCGAGCTTCAGCCGCCTCGGCGCCGCCGACCCCGAGACCTGCCGTCCCTTCGACGCCGAACGCCGGGGAACCGTCTTCGGCGAGGGAGCCGCCGTGCTGGTCCTCCAGTCGGCGCGGGCCGCGGCCGGCCGCCGTACGTACGGCAGGGTGCTCGGCACCGCCTGGAGCTGCGACGCCCACCACCCCACCGCACCCGATCCGGGCGGCGAGCAGCTGGTACGGGTCGCCCGCGCGGCCCTGGACGAGGCGGCGCGCGGACCCGGCGACATCGGCTGCGTCATCCCGCACGGCACCGGCACCCGGCAGAACGACGTGATCGAGCACCAGGTGCTGCACGAGGTCCTCGGCGAACACGCCGCGCGGACCCCGCTGTTCAGCCTGAAGGCCTTCATCGGGCACACCGCCGGGGCCGCCGCCGCCTTCGCCGCCGTGTCCGCCGCCCTGATGGCCCGGCACGGGGAGATCCCGGCGAACGTCCCGCTGGCCCACCCGGACCCCGGGTGCCCGGTCCTCCTGCCGCAGGACGGACCGACCGCACTGGAGCGGCCGAACGTGCTGGTCAACGCGTACGCGTTCGGCGGGAGCAACTTCACGATGGTGTTCGGGGGCGAGGCACGGTGACGGCGAGCGCGGCGAGGACGACGAGCGTGCCGGTGCCGGTGCCGCCGCCGCTGCCGCTGCCGGTCGCGGTGGCCGAGGCCGTCGTGCACGGCGCGGGCCTGGTGCTGCCGCCGGACGGGACCGACCCCGGGGCACCCTGGTTCGACCACCGCGCACGGCTGGGCCGGGGTCACAAGTACCTGCCGCCCGCCTGCCAGTACCTGCTCGCGGCCGCCCGCACCGCGCTGGCCGGCTCCGGTGCGGAGGCGGACCGGCACGCCCCCGAGCTCCGCGGCGCCGTCGTCGGGACCAACAGCGCCGTGGCGGCCCTGCACGCCGACATCGAGGAGACGGTCCGCCGGGAGGGGGCCGGCGCGCTGAGCCCCATGGGCGTGCCGTACTTCTCGGTGAACCTCGTCGCCGCCCGCCTGTCGACCGAGCACCTGCTCAAGGGCTTCAACCTGACGGTGACCTCACCGCGGGTGGCCGGGATCGAGGCCCTGCACCTGGCCGCCCTCGAACTGGCCGCGGGCCGCGGCGCCGTGGCCCTGGCCGGGGCCGCCGAGGCCCCCGACCCGCGGGCCGGTGACGCCGCGCCGGAGGCGGGTGCCGCGCTGCTCGTGCTGCGCCCGGGCGGCGGCCCCGTACCGGCCGACGGGGCGGTGCTGCGGACCGTACTGCGCTTCGTCCCGCCGCCCGCGCTGGCCGCGGCGCAGGGCCGCGCGCTCGCGGAGGACTCCGTACGGCAGGCGCTGGACGCCCTCTGCGCGTCCGGTCCCGGCCCCCACGAGGTCGAGTTGCTGGCCGACCCCTCCCCCGTCGGCGATGCCGTCGCCCGTGCCCTGCGCGCCTGGTGCGCCGGGCGCGCGCCGGTCTCGACGGAGCACTCCGGGGCGCGTGCCGGGGCGCTCGCCCCGGTGGGCCGGCTGGCGGCGCGCCCCCTCCCGGCGGCCGGCGGCACCCGGCTGGTCGTCGCCGCATCCCGCGCGGGCACCGTGGCGCTGGCCTCGGTCCACACCCACCGACACACCAACTGAGAGGTACACATGCTGACTTCCGTCAAGGGCTCCTGGTGCCTGATCCTGGGCGCCTCCAGCGGCATGGGCCGGGCCACCGCCCTGGCCATGGCCAAAGAGGGCGCGAACGTCTTCGGCGTCCACTTCGGCACGGCGGCCCAGCAGGAGGAGGCCGACGAGCTGGTGGAGGAGCTGCGCGCCACGGGGGTGCAGGTGTCCTTCCACAACGCCAACGCCGCGAGCAAGCAGACCCGCGCCGAGCTGGTACCCCTGCTGAAGGAGCTGGCCGGGCCCGACGGCGTACGGGTGCTGCTGCACTCCCTCGCCTTCGGCAGCCTGCTGCCCTTCCTCCCGCAGGAGGGCCAGGAGGGCCAGGAGGGTCAGCCGGGTCAGCCCGGTCGGGACGACGTGATCACCCCGCGCCAGATGGACATGACCGTCGACGTCATGGGCCACAGCCTCGTGTACTGGGTGCGCGACCTGTGGGTGGCCGGGCTGCTGCCGCGCGGCGCCAAGGTGTTCGCGCTCACCAGCCGCGGCGACGGCCGGGTGATGCCGAGCTACGGCGCGGTCTCCGCCGCCAAGTCCGCCCTGGCCTCGCACGTGCGCCAACTGGCCGTCGAACTGGCCCCCTCCGGAGTCTCGGTGAACGCCCTGCGCGCCGGCCTGACCCTCACCCCGGCGCTGCTGCGCATCCCGGGCAGCGACGGACTGGCCCGGCACGCCTCGGAGTCGAACCCGCACGGCCGCCTCACCGTCCCCGAGGACGTCGCCGAGGCCGTCGTCATGCTCTCGGCCACCGATTCGTCGTGGATGACCGGCAACGTCATCGACGTCGACGGCGGCGAAGGCCTCGTCTGATCCCCGCACCGCCCACCCGACACCAGGAGAGAACGATCATGCCCGAGCAGACCAGCACCACCGCCGCCGACCTGGACATCGAGGACCTCCGCAGCACCATCGCGGAGATCCTGGACGTCGACGCCTCCGAGGTGACCGACACCGCCGACTTCAAGGAGGACCTCGACGTCGACTCCCTGCTGGCGCTGGAGATCCTCGTCACCCTGGAGCGCAAGTACCACGTGAAGATGGAGGAGTCGAACCTCCAGCTGATGCGCTCCCTGAAGGTCGTGCACGACCTGCTGGCAGAGAAGCTCGGTACCGCCTGATGCCGCAGGACAGCCGTCCGGTCGCGGTGGTCAGCGGCGGATCGCGCGGCATCGGCCGGGCCGTCGTGGAGCGGTTCCTCACCGACGGCTACGACGTCGGCTACTGCTACCGTTCCCGCCCCGCCGACGCCGACGCGATCGAGCGCCTCGCCGCCGAGCACGGCGGCCGGGTCTTCGGCGCGTCCGTGGACGTGACGGACCCGGACGCCGTACGCGGCTTCCTGGAGGGCACGCAGGAGCGGCTCGGGGCGATCGACGCGATCGTCACCAGCGCGGGCATCGTCCAGGACGGCCCGCTGGTGACGATGGGCCAGGAGGCCTGGACCAGCGTCATCGACACCAACCTGACCGGCACCTACAACGTGTGCCGGGCCGCGGTCTTCGCCCTCATGAAGCAGGGCCGCGGCAGCATCGTCACCCTGTCGTCCGTGGCGGGGGTGTGCGGCAGCGCCACACAGGCCAACTACGCGGCCTCCAAGGCCGGGATCATCGGCTTCACCCGGTCGCTGGCGAAGGAAGTGGCCCGGTTCGGCATCCGCGCCAATGTCGTGGCGCCCGGTCTGATCGCGACGGACATGACCGACGGGATGAAGGCCAAGGCCCGTGAGGCCGTCCTCGCCCAGATCCCGCTCGGCCGGATCGGCACCGCGGCGGAGGTGGCCGACACCGTGGCGTTCCTGGCGTCGGACCGCGCCTCCTACATCACGGGACAAGTGATCCGGATCGATGGCGGCATCGGCAACTGAGGGAGCGCGTTGATGGCAGCAACAGCAGCGGCGCACGCGGGGTCCACGGCGGTCGTCGTGACCGGCCTCGGTGTGCTCACCCCGATCGGTACGACCGTGGAGGGCTTCTGGGACGCGGCGGTACGCGGGGTCGTCGGCACGGCGCCGCTGACCCGTCCCGACGCGGCCGACTTCCCGGCCCGGCTGGCCGGCGAGGTCACCGGCTTCGACGCGCCGCGCGCCCGCGGTGACCGCAGCCTGCGGCTCGCCTCGGCCGCGGTGGAGGCCGCGGCCGCCGACGCCGGGATCCTCCGGTGGAGCGGGGACCCGTACCGGGCGGGGATCTGCCTGGGCACCCTGCTGGGCAGCCGCGCCGGGATGGAGCCGGCCGTCACCGGCTTCCACCGCGGTACGGACTTCCCCGCGGGGCGGCGCTCGGCGGCGGACCTCGTGGACGCGGTGGCCCGCGAACGGGGCTTCCTCGGCCCGGGCACGGCGGTCGCCACGGCCTGCGCCTCGGGCAACAGTGCGCTGGCCCACGCCGCGGACACCATCCGGGCGGGCCGCGCGGACGTGATGATCGCCGGCGGGGTGGACGAGCTGTCCAGCGGCATCATGATGATGTTCGCCAGCCTGCGCTCGCTGGCCCCCGACTGCCTGCGGCCGTTCGACCGGGGCCGCGCCGGGCTGGTGGTCTCCGAGGGCGCCGCGGCACTGGTCCTGGAGTCGTACGAGCACGCCCGCCGCCGCGGCGCGCACATCCACGCCGTACTCGCCGGCTGGGCCTCGGCGTCCGACGCCCACCACATGACGGCCCCGCACCCGCAGGGCAGCGGCGCCCGCCGCTCGATGCTGCGGGCACTGGGGATGGCCGGCATCTCGCCCGACCGGGTCGACCACGTCAGCGCGCACGGCACCGGCACCCCCTCCAACGACCGGGTCGAGGCGCAGGCGCTGCGGGAGGTCTTCGGCCCGCGGACCCCCGCGGTGACCTCGCTGAAGGGGGCCCTCGGGCACACCCAGGGCGCGGCGAGCGCGATCGAGGCCGTGGCGTGCGTGCTGGCGCTGCGCGACGGGGTGATCCCGCCGACGGCCAACCTGGTCGACCTCGACCCGGAGTGCGATGTGGACGTCGTACGGGGGCGGGCGCGGGAGACCCCGGTGCGGGTGGCGGTCAACAACGCCTTCGGTTTCGGGGGCAACACCGCCTGCACCGTCTTCACCCGCCCGGGCACCGCCGCGGGCGCCCGCCCCGGCACCGTCACGAGCACAGCAGGGAGCGCCCTATGAGCCCCACCGCCGCCGTCACCGGCATCGCCCTGGCCACCGCGCTCGGCCCGGACCTCGACACCACCTGGGAGGCGCTCGAGGCCGGCCGGAGCTGCTTCACGCCGACGGCCGCCACCGACGGCCTGTACCCGGGCGAGGTCAAGGCCCCGGCCGGCGCGCTGGCCGACGACCTGCCCGACGTACCGGCCTTCGGCCGCCGCCGGCTGCGGGCGCTGAGCCGCGAGTCCCTGCTCGTCTCCCGGCTCGGCGCGCTCGCCTGGCAGGACGCCGGGTTCGGGGCCGACACCGCACCGGACCCGCAGGAGACGGCCGTGGTCCTGGGCACCGCCGCCGCCGGCCTGTCCGGCTACCTCCGGGTGCTGCGCGACGGTCTGACCCTCGGACCCGAACTCGTCAGCCCGTACGCCGGTCCGCAGGGCAGCCTGAACGCCGCGGCCTCGGACCTGTCCATCGCCGCGGGCGCGCAGGGCAGCATCGTCACGGTCACCGCCGGACGCTGCTCGGGGGCGCACGCGCTGACCGTCGCGGCCGACTACGTGGCCACCGGGCAGGCGCAGGCCGTGCTCGTGGCGGCGGTGGACGTCCTGGATCCGCTGCGGCTCGCCGCGGGCGACGGCGGTACGCCGCCCGGTGAGGCCGCGGTGGTGTTCGTCGTCGAGGACGCCGGCCGGGCCCGCGCCCGCGGCGCCCGGGTGCACGCGGAGTTCGCGGGACCGACCGTCCTGCGCGGCGCGGTCGACGGCGGGAGCGCCGCCGGTCCCGCGATCGGCGCGGCGCTGGCCGTGGCCGGCGTGGCGGCCGGGGAGCTGTCCCTCGTCTGCTCCTCCGCCACTTCCGACACCGCCGACATCGCGGACGGCACGGACGGCACGGACGTGCCCGTCCTCGGCCCCTTCGGCGCCCTCGGGGACTGCGCGGGCGCCACCACCCTGCTCCAGGTCGCACTGACCGCACGAGCCCTGGCCGGACGGGGGCCCGGCGCCGGACCCGCGCTGGTCCTGACGACCGACGGGAACGGGCAGGCCGCGGCCGTCGTCGTGCGCGTCCCGTAGCGGCCCTGCACCGGCCGAAAGCCGGAACCCGGACCCAGAACCCGGCCCGGAACTCCAGACCCAGAACTCATGAACGCACCAGGGAGCACCGGACCTCCGGCCCCTGCCGTACGGAGGTAGGAAGTGAATCACGACCCGGCTGAGCTGATCGCCATCGTGGGGATGGCAGGGCGATTCCCTGACGCTCCCGACACGGACCGGTTCTGGGACCTGCTCATGGACCGCGGCGACGCGATCCGCCCCGTTCCCGCGGCCCGTTGGAGCACCGATCAGCCCCTGGACCCGGAGAAGGAGATCCAGGGCCACGGCGGATTCCTGGAAGGCATCGACGAGTTCGACGCCGCGTTCTTCGGGGTCTCCCCGCGCGAGGCCGAAGTCCTCGACCCGCAGCAGCGGCTGATGCTGGAGACCAGCTGGCTGGCCCTGGAGGACGCGGGCATACCCACCGCGAGCCTGGGCGGCACCCGCACCGGCGTCTACTTCGGCGGACTGTGGCAGGACTACGAGCGGCTGCGCGAGGACCGCGGCGCCCGCCCGACCCAGCACTCCATCTCCGGCAACGCGCTCGACATGCTGTCCGCGCGGATCTCCTACTTCCTCGGCCTCACGGGTCCCAGCCTCACCCTGGAGACCGGCTGCTCCTCCTCCCTGGTCGCCCTGCACCTGGCCTGCCAGGCGATCCGCTCCGGCGATGTGGACGGCGCCCTGGTCGGCGCGGCCAACCTGATGCTGACCCCGGACGTGACCATCGGGCTCACCCACTTCGGCGGTCTCTCCCCCAAGGGCCGGTGCAGCGCCTTCGGTGCCGGGGCCGACGGGTTCGTCCGCGGCGAGGGCGTCGCCGCGGTCTACCTCAAGTCGCTGGCGCAGGCCCGCCGGGACGGCGACCGGGTGCACGCGGTGATCGTGCGAACCGCCTCGAACAACGACGGCGGCGGCACCAGCCTGGTGACGCCCAGTGCGGCGGGCCAGGAGGACCTGCTGCGCCGCGTCTACGCGGACTCCGGCATCCCGCTCGACCGGGTCGCGTACGTGGAGGCGCACGGCACCGGCACCCGGGCCGGCGACCCCGTCGAGGCGACGGCCCTCGGCAGGGTGCTGGGCCGGGCCCCCGAGCGCTCGGGCCGGCCGCTCGGCATCGGTTCGGTGAAGACGAACATCGGGCACTTGGAGCCGGTGGCCGCCCTCGCCGGACTCTTCAAGGCGGTGCTCTCGCTGAAGCACGGCGTCGTACCGCCCAGCCTGCACTCCGCCGAGCTGAACCCCGACATCCCCTTCGACGAACTGGGCCTGCGGGTCGTCCGGGAGCCGCTGCCGCTGCCCACGGACGGCCCGGTCTACCTCGGCGTCAGCTCCTTCGGCTGGGGCGGCACCAACGCCCACGCCGTGATCACCGCCGCACCGCCGGCCGCCGACATCGACGCCGACACCGACACCGACACCGGCGACGCCGCCGACACCACCACCGAGCCGGCCGACGCGAAGGACACCACCGGCGGCGACACGCCGTTCGTCCTGCCGCTCAGCGCCCACAGCCGGGCGGCGCTCGTACAGCGCGCCCGCGATGTCCGCACCGCCCTGGACCGGCCCGGCGCCGACCCCCGGGAGATCGCCGCCGCCCTGGGCTGGCAGCGCGACCGGTTCCCCTTCCGGGCGGGCCTCGTCGCCACCGACGGCGACGGGCTGCGCGCCGCGCTCGACGCGTACGCGGCCGAACCGGAGGCCACCTCGTCGGGCACCGTCACCGGGCGGGCCCGCGAACGCGGCCGCACCGCCTTCGTCTTCCCCGGCCAGGGATCGCAGTGGGCCGCCATGGGCGCCCGGCTGTACGCCGAGGACCCCGCCTTCGCCGCCGTCATCGACCGCTGCGGCCGGGCGCTCGCCCCGCACACCGAGTGGTCGCTGGCCGAGGTGCTCACCGGCCGCGCCGGTGACGCCTGGATGGCGCGCGTCGACATCGTCCAACCCGTGCTGTGGGCGGTCTCGGTGGCGCTGGCCGCCGCCTGGCGCGCCGCCGGTGTCGAGCCGGACGTGGTCGTCGGCCACAGCCAGGGCGAGATCGCCGCCGCCACCGTGGCGGGCATCCTCTCCCTGGAGGACGCGGCCCTGGTCGTGGCCCGGCGCAGCGCCGTCCTGCTGCGCACCGCCGCGGGCACGGGCCGGATGCTCGCCGTGGACCTCGACGTGGACGCGGCCACCGCCGCCCTGGAGGGGTTCGAGGACTGTGTGGCGCTCGCCGTGCACAACGGCCCCAGCTCCTGCGTGCTGTCCGGCGACGCCGACTCGGTACTGCTGCTGAAGGAGCTCCTGGAGGCGGACGGCACGTACTGCCGGCTGATCAACGTGGACTACGCCTCCCACAGCCCGCTCATGCTCGAACTGACCGACGAGCTGCACGAGGTACTGGCCCCGGTGCGGCCCGGCAAGGCGGAGATCCCGCTCATGTCCACGGTGCGCACCGCCGTCCTGGACGGTCCGGAGATGGACGGCGCGTACTGGGTGGAGAACCTGTGCCGCCCGGTGATGTTCGCCGGGACCGTGGACGCGCTCCTGGACGAGGGCGTCACCCATGTCGTGGAGGTCAGCGCCCATCCGGTCCTGGTGCCGGCGCTGGAGCGGATCGGCGCGCTGCGCAAGGAGCCGCCGGCCGTCCTGGGCACCCTGCACCGGGACCGGGGCGCCCCGGAGGACCTCGCGGAGAGCTTCGCGGAGGGCCATGTGGCGGGGCTGACCCCCTACGGCCCGCGTCCGGCCTCGCGCGACGCGGGAGTGCCCGCGTACCCGTGGCAGCGCGAGAGCTACTGGGTCGGTGCGGCGCAGCGCGGTACGGGCCGTTCGGCGGCGTTCGCGTTCCCGCTGGTACCGCTGCCGACCGAGGCCGGTACCTGGCACGGCACCGCCGAGATCGGCACCGGCTCCCACCCCTGGCTCGCCGACCACCGGGTGCACGACGCCGTCGTCGTGCCCGCAGCGGCCTCCGTCGAGCTGTGCCTGGGCACCGCGGCGGCCCGTACCGGCGGGGTGCCGCAGTCGCTGCGCGGGCTGTCCTTCCTGAGCGACATGACGCTCACCGACGCCGGGCTGCAGCTGGGCGGTGTCTGGCGGGAGGACGCCGGCGAGGGCGCCGGGCTGGAGGTGCTGTCGCTGGCCGACGGGGCCGACGGCTGGACGCGGCACATGACCGCGCAGGCCTCGTACCGCGCCGAGCAGGTGGCCGTACCGGACTTCCCGACGGCCCTGCTGCTGGAACAGGCCGTCGAGGCGGCCGAGTTCTACCGGGCCTGCACCGCGCGCGGACTCCAGTACGGGCCCGCCTTCCAGGGCGTGCGCGAACTGCGCGTGCGCGGCGAGGAGGCACTCGGCCGGGTCGTCCTCGCCGAGCAGTGCCGGCCCGGCGCCCGCCGGTTCGTGCTGCACCCCGCGCTGTGGGACGGGGCGTTCCAGCTCTCCCTCGCGCTCGTCGGGGACGAGGGCACCGTGGTGCCGGTGGCGATCGACCGCCTCTCGCTCCTGCCGGGACGGCCCTCGGACCTCACCGAGCTGTGGGTGCACGCGCTGCGCCGGCCCGACGGCCTCTTCGACCTGACCCTGTACGGACCCGACCGCCAGCCGGTCGCCCGGGTGGCCGGGCTGGAACTGCGCCGCCTGCTGACGGGCGAACGGTCCGGGCCGGCCCCCGAACGCGTGCACCGCTTCGGCTTCCACGAGCGGGAGTACACCGGGCCGGACGGGGCGCAGGAGCGGGGCCCCTGGCTGGTGTGCGGCCCGGAGTCGGCCGCGGCCGCCGCCGGGGAGCTGGCCGCGGCGCTGGGCGGCACCGCGGTGACGCTGCCGCCGGCCGGCGCGGACCTGGCCGGGGTGCTGCGCGCGGCCGACGGCGGCGAGGTGGTGTTCGTCGCCCCCGACCGTGCGGCGGGTACGTCGGAGCAGCGGGCGGGCCTGGGCGCCCTGGCCGCGCTGGCCGGTGCCTGCGCCGACCGGCCCGTCGCGCCGCGGCTGACCGTGCTGACCACCGGGGCGCAGGCCGCCTCGGCCACCGAGGCTCCCGACCCCGGGTCGGCCCTGTACTGGGGTTTCGTACGGGTGCTGCAGGGCGAGCACCCGGGCCTCGCGGCCCGGCTGGTGGACACCCTGCGCGAGGCCGGCTGGCCGGCGGACGTCGTACGCGAACTGCTGGACGCCGAGCGCGAGGACCAGGTCCTGCAGCGCGCGGGACGGCGGCTCGCCGGCCGCCTGGAGCGCGGCGGGCGCCGGCCGGACGACACCGGTGAGGTCCTGCCGTACACGGTCCGCCAGCCCTTCCGGCTGCACCCCGGCCCGCGGCCGGGCCTGTGGGAGTCGCTGCGCTACCTGCCGCTGGCACGGCGCGCGCCCGGACCGGGCGAGATCGAGATCGAGGTGGACGCGGCCTCCCTCAACTTCATCGACGTGATGAAGGCCGTGGGCACCTACCCCGACGAGGCGGGCGGCAAGGAGCTGCTCGGCGGCGACTGTTCGGGCCGCGTCGTCTCGGTGGGCCCGGGCACGACCGGGTTCCGTATCGGCGACCGGGTGGTGGCGTGCATCTTCGGCGCGATCGTCTCGCACGTGACCGTCCGCGCCGACCACGCGCGGCCGGTGCCCGGGGAGATGACGCAGGAGGACGCCGCCGCGCTGCCCCTGGTACTGGCCACCGCCTGGTACGCGCTGCACGACCTGGCCCGGATCGAGCCCGGCGAGACCGTACTGGTCCACTCCGCGGCCGGCGGCCTGGGCCTGGCCGCGGTGCAGGTGGCCCGGATGCTGGGCGCCGAGGTCATCGCGACGGCGGGCAGCGCGGCCAAGCGCGCCTACTTGCGGGAGCTGGGCATCGAGCACGTCTTCGACTCGCGCGAGCCGTCCTGGGCGGACGCGGTGCGCACCCGCACCGGCGGCCGCGGGGTGGACGTGGTCCTCAACTCGCTGACCGGGGCGGCCCTCACGCGCGGCCTGGAGGTGCTCGCGGAGGACGGCCGGTTCGTGGAGGTCGGCAAGAAGGACATCCACGGCGAGCGCACGCTGGGGCTCGCGCCGTTCCGCAAGGGCGTCAGCTTCGCGGCCGTGGACCTGGAGGGGCTCGTCATGCGGCGTCCCGACCGGTTCGCCCGGCTGTTCCGCGCCGTGTGGGACGAGGTGGAGGCGGGCCGGCTCAGCGCGCTGCCCGTCACCCAGTACACCTTCGACCGGGCGGCGGAGGCGCTGCGCGCCATGTCGCACGGCGACCACATCGGCAAGTTCGTCCTGCACGCGCCGCAGTCCGTGGAGCGGGTGGTGGCGGATCCGCTGCCGCACGGCCGGTTCCGCGCCGACGGCAGCTACCTGATCACCGGCGGTCTGGGCGACCTCGGCCTCTCGCTCGCCGAGCACCTGGTGGCGCGCGGGGCGACGGCCCTGGCCCTGCTGGGGCGTTCGGAGCCGAGCGGGCGGGCCGCGGAGCGCATCGCGGTGCTCCGGAAGGCCGGCGCGCGGGTGTCGGTGGTGCACGCGGACGTTGCCGACGCCACTTCCCTGGGCCTGGCGCTCGCCCGGATCCGGGCCGAACTGCCGGCGCTGCGCGGGGTGTTCCATGCGGCGGGCGTCCTCTCCGATGCGGTGGTGCGCAACCTCGACGAGGCGGGCGTGGCCCGGGTGCTTGCGCCCAAGCTGGACGGCGCGGCCGAGCTGGACCGGCTGACGGCGAACGACCCGCTGGACCTGTTCGTGCTGTTCTCCTCGGCGGCCGGGCTCGTCGGCAACGTCGGCCAGTCCGCCTACGCGGCGGCGAACACCGCCATGGACGCGCTGGCCACGGCCCGGCGCGCGGCCGGGCGCCCCGCGCTCAGCGTCCAGTGGGGCACCTTCGACGGCATCGGCCTCGCGGCCCGGTCCGCCGCACGCGGCGACCGGCTCGCCGACCGCGGCATGGACGGGTTCGAGGCCGCCGAGGCCTGGCAGGCGCTGGAGTCCTTCCTCGCGGACGGCGAGAGCGTCGTGGGCTATGTCGCGCTGGATCCGCGCCGCTGGTTCGAGACGTACCCGGCGGCTGCGGGCCTGCCCAGTTGGAGCCTGCTGCGCACCACGAAGGAGCCGGGGGCCGCGTCGGGCGGCGACTTCCGCCGGCTGCTGGACGGGTGCGCCGCCGCGGAGCGGCCCGCCGTGGCCGAGGAACGCGTACGGCAGCTCGCCGGCCGGGTGCTGCGGATCCCCGCGGAATCCATCGACCGGGAGACCCCGCTCAAGTCCCTCGGACTGGACTCGCTGATGAGTCTGGAGCTGCGCAACCGGCTGGAGGCCGACTTCGGACTCCGGCTGTCACCCACCCTGCTGTGGACGTACGGCGCCCTGCGGCCGCTGGCCGGCGCCCTCGTCGAGCGGCTCGCGGAACAGGAGGCCTGAGCGTGCAGGACGACGACACGAAGGCGGCGGGGGCCGCCCGCGCCACCCCGGTCAGCCGGGCCATGGAGACGATCCGGGCCCTGCGCGAGGAACTGGCGGCCCTCAAGGGCGCGCAGCCGATCGCCGTGGTCGGGGTGGGTCTGCGGGCCCCCGGCGGCATCACCGACCTCGACGGCTACTGGTCGGCGCTGGTGTCGGGGACGGACGCGGTGCGCCCGATCCCCGAGTCCCGGCGCCACCCCTTCGGCGCGGCCTGGGACGAGGTGCCGCACCGGGGCGGATTCCTCGACGAGGTCCTGGAGTTCGACGCCCCGTTCTTCGGGGTCGCGCCCCGCGAGGGGCGCGCCCTCGACCCGCAGCACCGGATGCTGCTCGAAGTGGTCCAGGAGGCCCTGGACGACGCCGGGATCCCCGCCGCCCGGGCGGCGGCCGACGACGCCACCGGCCTGTACGTGGGGATCACGGGCCAGGACTACCGGGAGTGGATGCGCGAGGGCCCCGACTCGTACTGGGCCACCGGCAACGGGCACTGCTTCTCCGCGGGCCGGCTCGCCCACACGCTGGGCCTGACCGGCCCGGCCATGGCCGTGGACACGGCCTGCTCCTCCTCGCTGGTGACGGTCCATCTGGCGCGGCAGGCGCTGCGCAGCGGGGAGTGCGACATCGCCGTGGCCGGCGGGGTGAACCTGCTGCTGTCACCGCACGGGACCGCCCTGGCCGCGCGTACGGGAGCCCTCTCCCCCGACGGGGTGTGCCGGCCCTTCGACGCGCGGGCCAACGGGTTCACGCGTTCGGAGGGCTGCGGGATCGTGGTCCTCAAGCGGCTGTCGGACGCGGTGCGCGACGGCGACCGGGTGCACGCCGTGATCCACGGCTCGGCGGTCAACCACGACGGCCGCGCCTCGGGGTTCACCGCGCCCAACGTGCTGGCCCAGACCCGGCTCGTCGAGCGGGCGCTGGCGGAGGCCGGTCTCGGCCCGGCCGACATCGGCCATGTGGAGGCCCACGGCACCGGTACCGCGCTGGGCGATCCGATCGAGGTGGAGGCCCTGGCGGCGGCGCTCGGCGGACGGACGGGCACCGCGACCCCGGTGCTGCTCGGCTCCGCCAAGGCGAACCTGGGCCACACCGAGTCGGCGGCGGGCGTACTCGGCCTGATCAAGGCGATGCTGAGCCTGCGGCACCGGGCGGTCCCGCCGCTGCCGCACTTCACCACGCTCAATCCGCGCATCGACCTCTCGGGCACGGGCCTGCGCCTCCCCACCGAACTGGAGCCCTGGCCGGCCGGCGCCGGCGCCTACGCGGGAGTCAGCTCCTTCGGCATGAGCGGCACCAACGCGCACGTCGTGCTCGGCGCTCCCGAGGAACGGCCGCCGGGCGCCCCGGCCGGTACGGCGACCCCGGTCGCGGTCACCGGGTTCGAGGTGTCGGCGCGCACCCCGGCCGCGCTACGGGCCTACGCGGCCCTGCTGGCGGGCCGGCTGGCCGGGACCAAGGACGAGGAGTACGCCGCCTTCGCCTACACCGTCACGCACGGCCGCTCGGCGCTGGCCACCCGGATCCGGGTGACGGCGGGCGACCGGCACCGGGCGGCGGCCGTGCTGGGCGCGGTCGCCGAGGGCCTCCTGCCGCCCGAGGTGGAGGAGGTCGCGGCGGGCGCGCCGCCCGGTTTCGGCGAGCTGCCGCGCCGGGTGCTGGACCTGCCCGCCTACCCGTGGGAGCGGCGGCGCTACGCCCCGCGGGACGCGGAGCCCGCGCCCGCGGGGTGATCCACCGCCCGGGGCGTGCGGGGCAAGCGGAAGGGCCGGTCCGGGGCGACCCCGGTCCGGCCCGCTGCCCGCTCGGGGCGGCAGGTCCCTTCGGCAGCGGCGCCCGGTCAGGCTGCTGCCGCCCCCTGGATCAGGGCGATCACCCCGGCGACGGTGACGTCCTTCGTCAGCGCCTCCAGGGGGACGTCGACGCCGAACTCGCGCTTGATGGACGCGGTGAGTTCGACGACGCCGAGGGAGTCGATCTCCAGCTCCTCCAGCCTGGCCCCGTCCACGACCTTGTCGGACTCCGCCCCGAAGTCGACGAGCTCGCGCACGACGAAGGAACGGACGGAATCAAGATCGGCGCTCTGGAGCACAACACATCCTCGTCTCTGAAATCCGGACACGGAAACGCGCAGCAGCCTAACAACAGGCGCACAAGGCCCCGCTAAAGCGACCCTTTCATCCGGATGACGGCTCGGCTAAACCAGTCTTGCCCGCCCTTCGGGGCACTCCTATATTCCCCGTGAATGCTCGGACAAGACGTTCAGATATGGAGACCTGCACATGCTCCGGATGCTGCTGAGGCGGCTTCTCCTCATTCCGCTGAGGCTCGTCCTGCGGCCCCGCGTCACCGGCCTCGAGAACCTGCCGGCATCGGGCCCGTTCATCATCGCGGCCAACCACCTGTCCTTCTTCGACTCCATCTTCATCGCCCTGCTCACCCCCCGGCACCTGTACTTCATCGGGAAGCAGGGGTGGCTGACGATGCCCGGCCTCAAGGGCCGCCTCCAGGGCGTGTTCTTCCGCGCCGTCGGCATGATCTCCGTGGACAGCACCAGCGGCTCCGCGACCATGGCGGGCCTGGAGACCTCGCTGCGCATCCTGCGGGAGGGCCACGGAGTCGGGGTGCACATCGAGGGCACGCGCTCGCCCGACGGCCGGCTGTACAAGGGGAACACCGGCACGGCGTGGATCGCGCTGAGCAGCGGGGCGCCGGTGGTGCCCTGCGGGCTCGTCGGCACGGAGCGGGTGCACCCGGCCGGTGCGAAACGGCTCCACGTCGCACGCTTCGAGGCGCATTTCGGCGCCCCCATGGCATTCCCCGAGCACATCGGACGCGCATCCGACCGGCGGGCGCGCCGCGCGGTGACGAGCATGATCACCCAGGAGATATCCGCCCTGTCCGGCCAGGAATACGTGGACACCTATGCCGCGACCGTGAAGAGCCGGGCGGAATCGGCGGCGCGCGGACGGGCGGCGGAATCCGGGGCGTGAATTCCCCGACCCGCACGAGGTGAAAAGCGGCCGCCGCCGCGGAATGTGCTCCGCGGCGGCGGCCGGTGGGCCGCGGCGGCCGTCAGCCGTCCGCCGTCAGCCGTCCGCGACCGCCCGGCGCAGGACCTCCGCGACCGCGGGGCGGTGCTCGGCGGCCAGCAGGAAGAAGTGGTCGCCGTCGAAGCGCAGCACCCGGCAGGGCCCGGTCGTGTGGTCGGCCCAGCCGTCCAGCGGCTCGTGCGGGACCAGCGGGTCCGCCGTGCCGCCCAGCACGTGCAGGGGCACGTCGAGCCGTACGTCCTCGAACCCCGCCGCCGCCTCCCGGCTGAGTTCGATGTCGGCCCGCAGGACGCGCGTCACATGGGCCAGCATCTCCGGATCGTGCAGCACCCACTCCGGGGTGCCGCCGCCGTCCCGCAGCAGCCGGACGGCGTCCTCCTCGGTGGTGGTCGCGTGCGCCCGCCGCGGGGTCCGGCCGGGCACCTGCCCGCTGACCACGGCCGCCCGGCAGTGCGGGCCGAGCAGCCGTGCGGCACGGGTGGCCAGGAGCGCGCCGAGGCTGTGCCCGAAGACGACCGTGGGCAGCGGGTCCCGGGCGAGCACCTCGTCGGAGACGGAGTCCAGGACCTGGTCGAGCCGGCAGCCGGGCGGTTCGCCGAACCGGCGCTCGCGCCCGGGCAGCGAGAGCCCGAGCACCTCCACGTGGTCGGGCAGCGACTCGACCACGGGGAAGAGGGTGTTGGGGCCGGCCCCGGAGTGCGGGAACACCAGCAGCCGCGCCCGGGGCGCGGTCACCGGCTCCCGCAGCCGCAGCTGCGGCCACCACGGCACGGCGGAGGATCGTATCGTCGTCACGCCGAAGGCCCCCGTCACGGGCAGTTGATGATCTGGCCGGCGTAGGACAGGCCCCCGCCGAACGCGAAGAGCAGCACGGGCGACCCCTTCTCGATCTCACCCCGTTCGACGAGCTTGGACAGCGCCAGCGGGATGCTCGCGGCCGAGGTGTTGCCCGACTCGACGACGTCCTTGGCTATGACGGCGTTGACCGCCCCGATCTTGCGGGCGAGGGGCTCGATGATCCGCAGGTTGGCCTGGTGCAGCACGACGCCGCCCAGCTCCTCCGGCTTCACACCGGCCCGCTCGCAGACCTCCAGCGCGACCTTCGGCAGCGCGGTGGTGGCCCACCGGTACACCGACTGCCCTTCCTGCGCAAAGGTGTTGGACGGCGCCTCGATGCGGACCGCCCGCCCCATCTCGGGTACGGACCCCCACACGACGGGGCTGATCTCCGGCTCCTCGGAGGCGACCACGACGGCCGCCCCCGCACCGTCACCGACCAGCACGCAGGTGGTGCGGTCGGTCCAGTCGGCGAAATCGGTGAGCTTCTCCACCCCGATGACCAGGGCCTTCGTCGCGGAACCCGTCCGTATGCTCTGGTCGGCCAGGGCCATGGCGTGCGGGAATCCGGAGCAGGCCGTGTTCACGTCGATGGCCGCGGGCGCCTGCGCCCCGACCGCGGCGGCCACCCGGGCCGCCGTGTTGGGGGAGCGGTCGAGCGCCGTGCAGGTGGCCACGATGACGAAGTCGATGTCCGCGCCCGTGAGTCCGGCCTTGGCCAGGGCGTGCTCGGCGGCCTTCGTGGCCATGTCCGAAACCGACTCGTCCTCGGCCGCCACACGGCGCGTCCTGATACCGACCCGGCTCTGGATCCACTCGTCGCTGGTGTCGACCATCTCTTCAAGGTCCGCATTGGTCAGGACCCTTGACGGCTGGTAGTGCCCGAGGGCAAGGACGCGCGACCCGACCATCAGTGTTTCTCCTCGCTCCGTGGACCCGCTGCGGGTCCGGATTGACCAATGGTCAGCGTATGCAGGATGACCGCTGTTCCTCACGCGGCCAGCACGCCGACCAACTGATCCGCGCCACAGTCGTCCAGGGCCGGTGCGTGGGTGAGGATCGCGTGCTGGAGCCGCTGGAGACGCGGCGCGGGCTCGATCCCGTGATCCTCGACGAGGTTGCGCCGGACCCTGCTGTACGTCGCGAGGGCCTCGGCCGTCCGTCCGCTCCGGTACAGCGCCACCATCAGGTAGGCGTACAGGTTCTCCCAGGTGGAGCGGTCGTCGAGCAGGGAGTAGATCTCACCGACGAGGGCCTTGTGGTTGCCGAGTTCGAGCTCCAGCTCGAAGCGCTGCTCGTGCGCGAAGGAGCGGCGCTCGTCCAGGCGGCGGCCCAGGGACTCGAAGGCGGGTATGCCGCGCAGGTCCTCGAGCGCCTGTCCGCGCCACAGGGAGATGGCCCGGTCCAAAGTTTGGGAAGCTTTTTCCCTGTCGCCCGCCTGACGGCACTCCCGGGCGGCGCCCAGCAGGCGGTCGAACTCGTAGACGTCGAGGTCGCATCCGACGAGGCGCAGCCGGTAGCCGGGCGGCTGCGTCGTGATGAGCGCGGCGGCGTCGAGGTCCAGGGCGGAGAGGTGCTTGCGCAGCTTGGAGACGTAGACGTGGAGGGCGGTGGAGGCGGTCTGGGGAGGAGTCCCCGACCAGAGGGCCTCGATGAGCCGGCCGGAGGACACGGCCTCACCGTGGTGCGTACAGAGGTAGGCCAGCAGGGAGCGGAGCTTGAGCGCTCTCGGCGATACCTGGGTCCCGTCCTCTGTCTCTATCTCAACCGGTCCGAGAACTTGAAACTTCACGTGTATTTCCCCCTGGTAGATCTTCGCCACGAAGGGGACGCAAACGATCGGTCTGCAAGCATGCAGCCCCCCTCCGCACCCATAGATCTTCATTGGGGACCTAGATCGAGTCAAGCCGGTCAAGTCTCATCTGAGGAACACTTGAGGTGGGGAGAGGGCTTCGCAGGATTGTGTGCGGCACTCACGAAACAGCCACATCTCCCCCCTCGCGGATGGATTGACTCCACTTTTCGAAGCGCCTTCAACCGGCTATTTCGAGCCAGCACAACCGGTTATTCCGGCCAACTTCGAACGGCGTGAAACCCCTCCCGACGGCCGGGAGCATGCGCCCGAACCGGCCATCCCGCGGCGCGGCCCGGTCGGGCCCGGGCCGGGGCGACCCCGCAGGCCCCGGCATGCATCGACGTACCGGCCGGGCGGCCCGGGCCGGACGCGCACCACCGCAGGACGGCAGCACAGCGGGCGCGTACCCGTCCGACCCACATTGCCCACGGCCCCTCTTCCCATTCGGCGTGATCATTCCGTCCCGGCGGGCAGCCGATTTCCCCATGTGTTCCGATTCGACGCCATTCCCCTCACCCACCAGAGAATTCAACGGGGCGGACGAACACGTGAAATTCAGGTTTCTCACGCACCGAGGAACACGGAAAAGGCAAATGCAGCCGTCCCGATGACAGCGGCGTCCACGACGGGAGGACAGAAATCCACAGCGGAGGGGTCCGCGCGCACGTTTTCCCCGCTCGCCCATGGAGAAATCCGGGCCGATCGGGAGCGCTCCCCCGGCAGGGTTTCAGCCGCCCGCAGCCGCCTCGGACAGCGCGGTCACCCCACCCGACGGTCCGCCGGCGCCGCACGCCGACGGGGTCATGACCCTCCGCCGGGACCCGGCCGGCCTGCGTTCGCGACGGACGCATATGCAAATTCTTTGCCCCACCCCGATCGCGGCCGGTCGGCCACCGCATTCCGGGGCACCCATTCGCCACGATGCACAATCCGGTGCCGTACGCCCCACCCCGCCGAACCCTCGACCCACAGCCGCCCGGCGGCCCAACATCCCTGTACCTAGGGCGATACGGGCCCGCCGAATCGGCAGGGCCGGAACCGGAATTCCCTGCCCCGCAGGAGCTGGATTCTCCGCAATCGAAGCCCGCCGCCCGCCAATCCGCCGAGACGGTCCTTCAACCGGTTCCGTTTGCACTCCGTCACATGAGTAACCGCCCGGCAGTCCGCCGGGTCGGACGCTGCCGCCGCGGTTCCGGCAGGCGAGCCACCCGGACGGCCGGGGCTTTTGTATCCGTCGCGTATCACCCGGCGCTCGGCTTCCGATCGAACCGCGCACCCGGCCCCCGACCGCACCCGCCGTGCCCGGTGCCTCCCGTATCGTTCCTTTCGGGTCGCCGGCCGCGTGGGGGTTCACGCCCGGAGCGGCATGTCGCCCGGCCCGTACGAACAGGAGTCCCGCCCGTGTCCTCGTCCGCCCCGGCCCCGGAATCTCAGCCTCCGGTCCGTGTGCTGCTGGTCGAGGACGACGACCTGATGCGCCGGTCCTTCGCCGTCGCCCTGGAGCGCTACGGCTACCGGGTCACGGCCGCGGCCGACGGCCTCACCGGACTGGAGCACTTCCGCGACGACGAGGGCTTCGACCTGCTGATCCTGGACGTGATGCTGCCCGGCCTCGACGGGATCGGCCTGTGCCGCAGGGTCCGGGAGAGCAGCCTGGTGCCGGTCCTGATGATGTCCGCCCGCGGCGACGGCCTCGATGTCGTTGCCGGCCTGGAGGCCGGCGCCGACGACTACGTGGTCAAGCCCGTGGAGACGAACGTCCTCGTGGCACGCATCCGCTCGCTGCTGCGCCGGGCGTCCTACGCGCCCGCCGCGGGCGGCGAGAGCGCCGCCGGCCGCGAGGACGGCGTACTGGTCTTCGGGGACCTGACCGTCGACACCGCCGGGATGGAGGTGTCGGTCTGCGGCAGCCCGGTGGCGCTCACGCCCACCGAGCTGAAGCTGCTGCTGGAGTTCGCGGCCCACCCGGGCATCGTGCTGGAGCGGCACACCCTGCTGCGCAACGTCTGGGAGTACGGCTGGGACGGCGACAGCCGGGTCGTGGACCTGGCCGTGCAGCGGCTGCGCAGAAAACTGGGCCGGGAGCGGATCGAGACGGTCCGCGGCTTCGGCTACAAGCTCAGGCGCTGAGCACGGTGCGCCTGCTGCCCCGGCCGTGGTGGCCGGCCCGTGTCCCCCTGCGCTGGAAGATCGCCGCGCTGGCGGCGGCCACGGCCTGCCTGGTCGCCCTGACGGTGGGCGTACTCGTCCACCTCTGGACCGCCGGGGACATCCGCGACCGCGCCGAGATGGAGGCCACCAACTCGGTGTACTCCGCCATGGACGTCTACCGGCGCACCGGAACCCTGGCGGGCGGCGCCGAGCTCGATCCGGCCGAGCTGCCGGCCGTCCTGCGCCACCCGTCCGACGGCGACCGCCGGGTGGCCTACGACGGGCACGTCGAAGGGAACCTGGGGCCGAGCGTCTGGGGCGCCCAGCGGGTCGACGGGCCGGGCAGCCCGATGCTGGCCGTGCGGATCAACATGAGCCCGCAACTCCACGACCTGCGAAGGCTCGACGCGAGCATGGCGGTGGCCTCCCTCGTCTCGCTCGCGGCGGCCCTGCCCCTGGCGGTCTACGGGGCCGGGCTGGTCGCCCGCCGGCTGCGCCGGGTCGCCGAGACCGCGGCCCGGATCTCCGGCGGGGACCTGGACGCCCGCACCGGCGCCCGCACCGACGGGGGCGAGGATCACGCCCGCGGCCGCGACGAGGTGACCGACATCGCCGCCACCGTCGACCTCATGGCCGACAGCCTGGGCCGACGCCTGCGCATCGAGCGGCAGTTCACCGCGGACGTGGCCCACGAGCTGCGCACCCCGGTCGGCGGTCTGCTGGCCGCCGCCGACCTGCTGCCGCCCGGCGAGACGGAGGACCTGCTGCGGGCCCGCGTCCGCGATCTGCGCGGCCTCGTCGAGGACCTGCTGGAGATCTCCCGGCTGGACGCGGGCGCCGAGGCGCCGGTACCCGCCCGGGTCCCGCTCGCCGCGGTGGTCCGCGAGGCGGTGGCCCGTACCGGCCTCAACACGGAGGTGGAGACCGGGGAACGGGGTGGACCCGGGGAGTCCGAAGGATCCGGGGACTTCGGGGGATCCGGGGAGTCCGGGGACCCCGTGGAGACCGACCCGCGCCGCCTGGAGCGGATCGTCGGCAATCTGGTCGTCAACGCCCACCGGCACGGACGGACCCCGGTGCGCGTCACCGTGGCGGGCCGGACCGTCGTCGTCCGCGACCACGGCCCCGGCTTTCCCGCCGACCTGCTGCTGGACGGCCCGCGGCGCTTCCGTACCGGCGCCACCGAGCGCGGCACGGGGCACGGCCTCGGCCTGACCATCGCCCTGGGACAGGCCCGGGTGCTCGGCGCCGAACTGCGCCTGGACAACGCCCCGGACGGCGGCGCCGTCGCCACCCTGCGTCTGCCGCTCTGACCGACCGGCGCCGGCAGCCCCCGTACACAACTGCTGCGCAACGGCGCGCAGTCCGATACACGGCGGCCCGGGCCCGGATACGTCCGCCCGACAGCCTTCGGCGTGCACCCCTTTCGCACCGCACCCGAAGTGGAGTCCCCCGTGACCGTGAACGTGAGCGCCGACCCGTTCCCCGCACACCCGGCGCCCGGCATCGCCGCGTCCACCACCGACCTGTCGAAGGTCTACGGCAGCGGCGACACCCGGGTGGTGGCGCTGGAGCGCGTCAGCGTCTCCTTCCGGGAGGCCGAGTTCACCGCGATCATGGGCCCTTCCGGCTGCGGCAAGTCCACCCTCATGCACTGCGCCGCGGGCCTCGACTCCGTAAGCTCCGGCTCCGTCCGCATCGGCACCACCGAGCTGGGCGGCCTGGGCGACCGGCAGCTGACCGAGCTGCGCCGGGACCGGGTGGGCTTCATCTTCCAGGCCTTCAACCTGCTGCCCACGCTGACCGCGCTGGAGAACATCACCCTGCCGCTGTCCATCGCCGGACGCCGCCCCGACCGGCAGTGGCTCGAGCGCGTGGTGTCCATGGTCGGCCTCTCCGAGCGCCTGGACCACCGGCCCGGACAGCTCTCCGGCGGGCAGCAGCAGCGCGTCGCGGTGGCCCGGGCCCTGGTCACCCGGCCCGCGATCGTCTTCGGTGACGAACCCACCGGGAACCTCGACTCCCGGGCCGGGGCGGAGGTACTCGGCTTCCTCCGCGACTCCGTGCGCGAGCTGGGTCAGACGGTGGTCATGGTGACGCACGACCCGGTCGCCGCCGGCTTCGCCGACCGTGTCGTGTTCCTCTCCGACGGCCGCCTGGTCGACGAGATGGTGCGCCCCACCCCGGACCGGGTCCTGGACCGGATGAAGCAGTTCGACACCCGCGCACGCACGAGCTGACGCACAACGCAGCGCGCCGTCCCGCCCCCTCCCGCCCTCCCGAAAGCCGTCCACCCATGCTGAAAACAGCCCTGCGCAACGTCCTGGCGCACAAGGCCCGGCTGCTGATGACGGTGCTCGCCGTCACCCTCGGCGTCGCCTTCGTCTGCGGCACCCTCGTCTTCGCGGACTCCTCCACCGCCGCCCACCGGGCCGCCGTGTCGAAGAACTACGCCGACATCGCCGTCTCCGTGACCCCGAAGGACCTGCCGCCCGGCGCTGCCGGGTCCCCCGCCGCCGCCCCCGACGAACACGCCACCGTGCTCGACGACGCACTGGCCCGCACGCTGGCCGCCCTGCCCGGCGTCGCCGCCGTACGGCCCTCCGCCGACGGCCTGGCCACCCTGAACGCCTCGGACGGCTCCCCGCTGCGCACCGGCAGGATCTGGGCGCACCGGGCGGCCGCGTACGTCCCCGGACCCGACGGCAAGGACGGCCGCCACCCGCTGACCGAGGGCCGCGCCCCCCGCACCGGCGACGAGGTCGCCGTGGACAGCGGCACCGCCGCCGACGGCGGCTTCCACATCGGCGACCGGATCACCCTGGCCACCGACGGCCCGACCATGACGAAGCGGCTCGTCGGCATCGTCACCACCGCGGACACCCGGGTGACCGCCGGCGGCACGCTCACCCTGTTCGACCGGGCCACCGCACAGCAGCTGTTCGCCTCCCCGGGCCGCTACACCTCCATCGACCTGTCCGCCGTACCCGGCACCGACGCGGCCGAACTCTCCCGGCGGGTCGCCGCCGTGCTCCCCGCCGACCGGGCCGAGGCCACCACCGGCAGCGCCCTGGCCGCCCAGCAGTCCGTCTTCGTCGACACGATCACCCGCGGCAACGAGAAGCTGTCGCTGGTCTTCGCCGGGGTCGCCCTGTTCATCGGGTCTTTCCTCATCGTCAACACCTTCACCATGCTCGTCGCCCGGCGCACCCGCGAGATCGCCCTGCTGCGCGCGATCGGTGCCACGCGCCGCCAGGTCGTCCGCTCCCTCCTCTGGGAGGCCGCCCTGCTCGGCCTCTTCGCGTCGGCCCTCGGCTTCGTGCTCGGTCTCGGGATCGCCTCCGCACTGCCGGAGTTGCTGAGCACCACCCAGGAGGAACTGCCCCGCGGCCCCCTGGTGATCGGCCCGCTCCCCGTGGTGGCCGCGCTCGCCGTCGGGGTGGGCGTCACCGTGCTCGCCGCGTGGCTGCCGTCCCGCAGGGCGGCGCGGATCGCCCCGGTCGAGGCCATGCGCACGGCCGGACAGCCGCCCACGGCCACCGCGTCCCGGGTCCGCGGCGCGGCCGGGGGTCTCCTGCTCGTGCTGGGCGCCGGGCTGCTGCTGTCGCTCTCGGGGGCGAAGGACGCCTCCGAGGGGAACCTGCAGAGCGCGATGTTCGGCTGCGCCCTGCTCGTCGTCGCCGTGATCGTGCTGGCGCCGCTGCTCGCCGTCCCCGTGATCGGGCTGAGCGGGCGGCTGACCGGCCTCCTCGGCATCGCCGGCCGCCTGGCCCACCGCAACGCGCTGCGCGACCCGCGGCGCACCGCCGCCACCGCCTCCGCGCTGATGGTCAGCACCGCTCTGGTCGCCGGGCTCGCCGTGATCGGCCACTCCACCGGCCGGGCCCTCGACCGGCAGGCCGCGGCCGGGCTCAGCGCCGACTACGTGATCAGCACCCACACCTCGACCACCGGCATCGACCCGGCCGCCGTGCAGCGGGTGGCCGAGACCCCCGGGGTGCGGACGGCCACCGCCGTCAGCGACTCCACGCTCTTCATCGGCGGGGGCGTCCGCCAGATCTCCGGCGTCGACCCCGCCGCGGCCGCGTCCGTCATGAAGCTCGACTTCGTCAGCGGCTCCCTGAAGGACCTCGGCCCCGGCCGCATCGCCCTCTCCCGCACCCTCGCCCGCGAGAGCGGCGTGAGCACCGGCGGGTACGTCAACGCCCGTACCGGCGGCCCCGGCCAGGACCTCACCCCGTACACGGTCGTCGGCGTCTACGAGGACAACCCCACCGCCCGGGACGCCCTGGGAGTGCGCGCCGAGGTCGGGCGGAGCGGCTTCGACCCCGGTTCCGTCCAGCGCGTCCTCGTCCGCGCCGACAGCGCCGCCACCAAGGACCGGCTGCGCACCGCGACGGGCAACAATCCGCTGCTCGAGGTGCAGGACCGGGACGAGTTGGTCCAGGAGGCCGCCGGCTCCCTGAGCACCCTGCTGACCCTGACGTACGGCCTGCTCGCCCTCGGCGGTGTGATCGCCGTCCTCGGCATCATGAACACCCTGGCCATGTCCGTCTCGGACCGCACCCGCGAGATCGGTGTGCTGCGCTCCATCGGCATGGACCGCGCCGGCATCCGCCGGATGATTCGCCTGGAGTCCCTGACCGTGGCCGCCTTCGGCACCCTCCTGGGCCTGGCGGCGGGCCTGTTCGGGGCCTGGACGGTCGGCGCCCTGACCAACGGGGCGCTGAAGGACTACTCCCTGGCCCTCCCCTGGGACACCCTCCTCCTGCTCCTCCTGGTCTCCCTCACCACGGGCACGGTGGCCGCCGCCCTCCCGGCCCGCCACGCGGCGGCCCTGAGCCCCCTGGAGGCGGTGGCCGAGCAGTGACCACCTCGCCTCTCAGGGCGGGTCCTCGTAGAGGGCGGCCATCGCGGCGGCGCGGCGGCGCAGGGCGGTGCGCAGGGACCGCGGGGCGACGGCTTCCGCGTCGGCGCCGAGCTGCCACAGGGCCCATTCCGCGTGGCGTGCGTCCTGGAAGGTCAGCTCCAGCCGCAGCCGGCCGTCCCCGTCGGCCTCCTCGGCGCGGACGGCCACGGCCGTGTCCAGCAGGTCCTCCCGCCGCGCCGGGTCCACCCGTACCAGCACCGTGATGTGGTCCTCGCCGAGGAACCGCGCGGAGCGTTCCCGCCAGATCCGGTCCAGGTCGACCCGGCCGGGCCGCTGCGCCGGTTCGGGGAGTTCCTCGGCGGCCAGCACCCGCGACAGCCGGTAGGTGCGGTCGGCGCCGTCCCGCGTCGCCAGCAAGTAGCCCCGGTCGCGTACGGTGACCAGCCCGATCGGGTCCACCGTGCGCCACTGCGGTGCCCGGTCCGCGGCCGCGTAGTGGATGCGCAGCCGGTGTCCGGCGAGCACCGCGCGCCGGATCTCGCTCATCGCGGCGCCGGGTACCTCGTCGGTGGCCGTTCGGCGTGCGAGCAGGTCGGTCTCGGGGTCGACGAGGAACCGCCCGGCCGCGTCGCTCGCGGTGGCCCGGTGACTCTCGGGGAGCGCGTCGACCACCTTCCGCAGGGCCGAGGCCAGCGCCGGGCCGAGGCCGAACACCTGCTCGCCGCGGACCGGTCCGGCGGCCAGCAGGGCGAGGGCCTCGTCGTGGTTCAGGCCGGTGAGCTCGGTCCGGAAGCCGGGCATCAGCGCGAACCCGCCGTGCCGGCCGCGTTCGGCGTAGACCGGGACGCCGGCCGTGGACAGCGCGTCGATGTCGCGCAGCACGGTACGGGTGGACACCCCCAGCTCGCGGGCGAGCGTGTCCGCGGTCAGCCGACCGTGCCGGCGCAGCAGGAGCACCAGCGAAACCAGCCGGTCGGCGCGCATGCGCGAACTTTATCGAAATACACGACAGAGGGTGTCGTGAATCGTTGGGAGGCTCACCACCACGACGTCCGACGAAACGAACGGAGCTGATGGGGCGATGGAGCGAACGGCGGTCAACCCGGTGAAGTGGTCGGTGGAGCTGGGGTTCAACCAGGGCGAACTGGTCTCCGGGGACACCCGGACCCTGTACGTCTCGGGCCAGACCGCGATGGGCCCCGACGGCACGCCACGGCACGAGGGGAACATGGCGGCCCAGTTGGCGCTCAGCATCGACAACCTGGAGGCCGTACTCGGCGAGGCCGACATGTCCCTGGCGAACCTGGTCCGCCTCAACGTGTACACGACCGACGTGGATCTGCTCTTCCGGCACTACGGCGACCTGGCGGCCCGCCTGGGCGCCGCCCGGGTGGCCCCGGCCACCACGATGCTCGGGGTGACCCGCCTGGCCATCCCCGGCCAGCTGGTCGAACTGGAGGCCACCGCCGTCGCCTGAGGCCGGATCGTGGCCGACCGGAGTCCTGGTGATCGCAGGACTGCTGACCAACGCCGTGAACGGCTGATCCAACAGCAGCAACGCGGCGGCGCAGCACAGAGGACCAGCCCAATGTGACGCCAACTCAAGAGCCGTACACCACGGCACATTTCAAGGGGCCGGAACAGATCAGGGGCCACAACTCGAGGTCGACCCTCCCCGATCAGGCCGGCCTCGCGGGGCCCCCGCAGGAGCTCGCGCCGACCCGACGACGGTCGCACCCGCCCCCGGGCGCGACCGTCGCCCCGTTCCCCTCCCCCACAGAGGGCGAGCGAAGAACACGAACGTCCCCACCGCCCCCTCGCCCCCAGACCTCCAGAACCCCAGGTCACGGGCATGCCCTCGCGCCGGACCCGCTCCTGCGGCAATCCGTGCGGCCTCTCCCAGCACGATCCGCTAGGCTGTCAGCGGTCAGTCGGCTACCGCGGCATTTGCCGGGACGGTGTCCGGCAAGCCCCCCGCCTTCGTAGCTCAGGGGATAGAGCACGGCTCTCCTAAAGCCGGTGTCGCAGGTTCGAATCCTGCCGAGGGCACGGACGAGGCCCCGCGGTCGGTATATCGACCGCGGGGCCTCTTCGCGTTGTGGTTTCATGGCGGGTGTGTCGCGTGGCGCCGCCTACTGAGATGTGGGCCGGGCGGTTGCTGGGCAGGCACCTGTCGTTGAAGGACCGGGCCCATGGGCATGTACGCCACCGGCTACGGGTGATCTCCCTCGGTTGTTTCGCTGCCGTCGCACGCACACACACCGTGAGGAATCCACACTCCGTGTCATCGTTCAATCACACCGTCATCGAAGAGTTCAGGGCGAACGCCGGCCACGTCGGCGGGCCCTTCGCAGGGTCCGAGCTGATCCTGCTCACCACCACCGGAGCCAGGTCCGGGAAGCCGCACACCGTCCCGCTCGGGTTCGTCCGCGAGGACGGCCGGCTGCTCGTCGTCGCGTCCGCCGCCGGGGCCGATCGGCATCCCGCCTGGTACCACAACCTGCTCGCGCGGCCCCTGGTACAGGTCGAGACCGGCGCCGAGGAGTACGAGGCCGTCGCCGTCCCCGCCGAAGGGGCACGGCGTGACGAGCTGTTCGCGCACGTCGTCCGCGCGGAGCCCGGGTACGGGGAGTACCAGGAGCGCACCCGCCGGGTGCTTCCCGTCGTCGAGCTCCGCCGCACGCACGAGGTGCCCTCCGGGGAGGGCGGGATCGCCGGGAAGCTGCTCGACGTGCACGGCTGGCTGCGGGCGCAGCTGGCCCTCGTACGGGACCTCGCGCGCGAGGAGCCGCAGGGCGGCGGCGGGAGGGCCTCGCTCGGGCTGCAACTGCGGCAGCACTGCCTGGCGTTCTGCCACTCGCTGGAGTTCCACCACCGCAGCGAGGACGCCGGTCTCTTCCCCTACCTGGAACAACAGCACCCGCACATGGGGGAGTTCTTCCGCCGGATCGGCGCCGAGCACGCCGCGATCGCCCGGCTCCAGGACGAGCTGGTACGCGCCCTGGACGCGCCCGGCACCGGTTTCAGCGAGCGGGTGGAGCGGATGAGCCGGGAGCTGGAGGCGCATCTCGACGGTGAGGAGGCGCAGTTGCTCCCGGTGCTGCGGGCCCTGGGAGCGTGACGCGGGCCTCGGCGCCGCCCGCCTCCCGGTTGCGGAAGGTGAGGGTGGCGCCGAGGATCCGCGCCTGGCCGGCGGCGATGGTCAGGCCCAGCCCGTGGCCCTTGCCGGTGCCCTCCGTACGGAACCGCTGCGGGCCGGTGGTCAGCAGGTACTCGGGATAGCCGGGGCCCGAGTCCGTCACGGTCAGGGTCCGGCCGTCGACCGTGAGCGCGACCGGGGGCGCGCCGTGCCGGTGCGCGTTGGCCACGAGGTTGCCCAGGATCCGCTCCAGGCGGCGGTGGTCGGTGTCCACCCGCAGGGAGCCGCGCGAACCCCGCACTTCCAGGGCCGTGTCGGTGCCGGAGGCGCGGATCGTGCGCGACGCCAGGTCGGCCAGGTCGTGCGAGTCCAGCTCGACGCGCTCGCTGCGGGTCTCCAGCCGGGAGATCTCCAGCAGGTCCTCGGTCAGCGAGCGCATCGCCCGCACCCGGTCCCGTACGAGCTCGGCCGGGCGGCCCGGCGGCAGCAGCTCGGCGGCCGCGTTCAGGCCGGTCAGCGGGGTGCGCAGCTCGTGGGCCACGTCCGCCGTGAACCGCTGCTCGGCTTCGAGCTTGCCCTGCAACGACGCGGCCATGGTGTCCAGGGCCCGGGAGACGGCCGCCACCTCGTCCTTGCTGCGCGTGCTGTCGGCCACCCGCGCGTCCAGGTCGCCGGCGCTGATCCGGCGGGCCACCTGCGCGGTCAGGTGCAGCCGCCGGGTGATCCGGGTGACGACGAACGCGCCGATGAGGAGGGTGCCGCCGATGGCGAGCCCGGAGGAGCCGAGGATGGCCCGGTCCAGTTCGTCGATGGTCCGCTCGCTGGCGCGGAAGTCCACGGAGACGGCTATCGCCGTGCCCTGGGCGGCCGGGCCCGCCGCCCACATCACGGGGCGGCCGCGGTGCCGGCCGACGGCGGTGCCGCGCTTGCCGCCGAGGGCCAGGGCGCGCAGCTCCGGGGGCAGGCCCGGCGGGTCGACGCCCTCGCCGCGCGGCATGCGCGCGCCGGCCTCGTACGCCTCGATGGTCCGTTCCAGCCTGGTCAGTGCCTTTTCGCGGGCCGTGCCCACGGTCTGGCGGGTCATGGCGCCGTGCACGAGGCAGCCCAGCAGTGCCGCGAGGCCGCAGCACATGAGGGTGATGAAGACCGTCGCCTTCCAGGTCAGGGTAGAGGTCCAGGCGGGCAGCAGCCGCCGGCGCGGCCGCAGCCGCTCGCCGCGCTGCATGGTGTTCATGGTCAGCTCACGGTAATGCGCCCGCCCCGCCCGGTGACCGGCGGGATCCGGCCGGATCGCACGGGATCCGGCCAGATTGCGCCCGCGGCGGGGTCACGGCGCACGAAGCCCTTCCGGCCACGGCCGGAAGGGCTGCGCCATCACGGTCAGCTCAGGCCACTGGTGCGTTCGCCGATACGGTCGCCCTGCGGAGTCCCGGCCCGCTTGAGAGCGGCCTTCGTGTGCATTCCGCCCTTGACCTTGCTCCGTACCGGACCGTCGAAGCCGTGACCCGCAGAGCGTGGCGGTTGCGCCTGCTCCTGCGCCTTCGCGAGGGCGGCCCGGACATCCCGCTTCTGCTCTTTGTTCATCCCGTCGTCAACTCCTTCGGGAAGCACCCAATCGGACTACTGGGATCGTATGCATATATACGGAGCAACGCACCCGGACCGGTGTGCAAAGAATTCCGATCATGGGACCGGATCAAGGACGCGGCGGGGCCGGACGGTTCGGCTGGCCCAGCGTCTGGTGCACCAGGTCCTCCGGGCAGGGCGTCCCCCGCGGCAGCTGGTACTTCGCCGCCACCCGGTACTCCCCCGGCGCCGGCGCCAGCAGCTCCGTCCACACGTCCCCGGTGTCGTCCGGAGCGGCCTTGAACAGGCATCCCGCCGTGTTCGCGTACTGCCTGCGCAGCGCGCCGCCGTCCCCGCTGTCGCCCCGCGCCTTCGAGGCGAAGGTCTCCTGCGGCGGCGGCACCGGCTTGCCCGCCGCGTCCACCAGCCCCAGCCACGGTGAGTGCGGGATCCGCACCAGTACGCGTCCGGGCTGCTTCACGTCGACGACCAGCCGGTCGGCGCTCGCCCGCACCACCGTCGCCGGCCCCGACACCAGGTCGGTGGGATCGAGGACCTTGAAGAGCTGCCAGTTCGCGTCGCCCCACACCTGCTGGAGGTACGGCACGCCCGCGCGCACCAGCTTCGCCTCGTCCTCGCCGCCCGAGTCGGGTTTGTCGGCGGGCAGCACCACGTAGTGCACGGCCCAGCGCTCCAGCCAGGCCCGGTAGCTGTCGGCGGTGAGGGTGTCGTCGTAGAAGAGCGGATTGCGCTCCAGGTCGGCCTGCCGGTTCCAGCCGCGCGCGAGGTTCACGTACGAGGGGAAGGCGGAGGACTCGCGGTGGCTGCTGGCCGGGACCACCTCGACCCGGCCGCGGTCGGCGCCCGCCTTCTGCAACTGGTCGACGAGGGGGGCCAGCTCGCGGCTCCAGGCCGCCAGGGGTGTGGTGCGGACGATGTCGGTGATGCTGTTCGCGGTGATCCAGGCGTTCAGGCCGACGAGGGCGAGCAGCACGCCGTACCAGCGCCGCGTGCGCGGGACCTCGTACGCGAGGGCCGCGAGGAGCACGGCACCGCCGAAGAGCATCACCATCCGCGTGACGTTCGAGCCGACCTGGGAGTCGATCGCCCAGGTCAGGAAGACGCCGAGGGCGTAGACGGCCGAGGCGATGCGTACGGTCCTCCAGCGCCGCGGTACGAGGAACAGGATCAGCAGCGCGAACACGAACGGCAGCCCGGCCGAGCCGATCTTCATCGGCTGGGTCCCGGAGAACGGGAACAGCCAGGCCGACAGCCCGACCACGGCCACCGGGGCCAGCCCGAGCGCGTACGCACCCGGGCGCCGCCCGCTCAGGAACAGCGCGGCCGCGATCACCCCGAGGAAGAGGCCGGCGACGGGGCTGGCGGCGGTCGCGAGCCCGGCCAGCGGGGCCGCCACCGCAGCCTTGGCCCAGCGCCGCTCCGCCCACTTGCGGGGCCAGCAGAAGACGGCGGCGACGGCGCCGAGCGCGAACATCACGCCGAGGCCGAAGGTGACGCGGCCCGAGAGGGCGTTGCAGAGCAGGCCGTAGACCCCGGCCAGGGCGGGCCACAGCGGCTCGCGCACGGCCCCGCGGCAGCGGGTCAGGATCAGCGCGAGCAGCCCGGCCGAGACGGTGCCGGCGATCATCATCGTGGTCCGGACGCCGAGCATGTGCATGAGGTACGGCGAGACCACGCTGTACGAGACCGGGTGCATGCCGCCGTACCAGGCGAGGTTGTACGCCGAGTCGGGATGGCGGCCCACGAACTCGGCCCAGGCGTCCTGCGCGGCGAGGTCGCCGCCGCTGTTGGCGAAGCTGAAGAACCAGGCGACGTGCAGCAGCCCGGCGAGCACGGTGACCACGGCCACCGGGTGGCGCCGGGCCCGGTCCAGGACCGCCCCGACAGGGCCGCGGGTGGGCCGTATGCCGCCGGGCGGAACGGCCCCGGCGGCCCCGGCGGCCGCGGTCGCCGGGGCCGCCGGCGCGGTCGCTGCGGCAGCCGTGGTGCGGACGGCATGGCCGGGACGGGCGGACACGCCGAGGGCACCGCCGTCGGCCGACGGTGCGGCCTGCTCGCGCCGGCCCTGCTGCTCAGCGGTGGTCACTGCCGCACTCCCCAACACACACGAGTCCACACTTCCCGGCAGCCAAGACGCGGCCCGGCGCCCCGGGGTTGCCCGGGGCGCCGGATCCACGCTCTCACCGGATGTCAGCCGACGCGCGTCAGCTTGCTGCCGATGCCCGGCGCGGCGAGGTCGCTCTTGAGGGCGACCGGCACCTTGACCTGGCTGGCTCCTTCGCCGACGGTCAGCAGACCGACCTCGGTACCGGCCTTCGCGGTCTGCGGCAGCTTGCCGCCGCCGTCCGCCAGCTTGACGTCGACGGTCAGCGAGGCCCAGCCGACCGCCTGCACGTCGTCGGTGGCGACGACCGGCGTACGGCCGCCGAGCCCGTCGTCGACGTAGCCCACGACAGCGCCCTTCTTCACGACCGTCGCACCCTCGAGGGACTTCTGCGTGGCGATCATGAGCTGCTTGCTCGCGGCGATGACGGTGTCGATGATCGGCGCCTTGTGCTGGCCGAGGACGGCCCCGACGATCAGCTGGTTGGTGTTGCCGACCTTCTTCTGCGCGGCGAAGAGCAGGTTTCCGCCGGCCTTCGTCGTCGTACCGGTCTTGATGCCGAGCGAGTCGTTGTACGGAACCAGGCGGTTCCAGTTCGGCCAGTTCTTGCCCGACGGGTCGACCCAGCTGGGCTTCTTGGTGATGTCGAGGAGCGTCTCCATCTCCACGAGCTTCAGACCCAGCTTCACCTGGTCCTCGGCGGTGCTGACCGTGGTCGCGTCCAGACCCGAGGGGTCCGTGTACGTCGTCCTGGTCATGCCGAGTTCCTTCGCGGTCTCGTTCATCTTCTTGACGAACGCTTCCTGCGAACCGGAGTCCCAGCGCGCGAGCAGCCGCGCGATGTTGTTGGCCGAGGGGATCATGAGGGCGGCGATCGCGTCGTACTCCGAGATCTTGTCGCCCTCCTTGACCGTGTCGAGGGTGGACTCGTTGTCGGTCGAGTTGTTCTTCTTGCCCTCGGTCTCGGCCGTCTTGTCGATGTCGATCATCGCGCCCTGATCACCCTTCTTGATGGGGTGGTCGCGCAGGATGATGTACGCCGTCATCGACTTGGTGACGCTCGCGATCGGCACGGGCTTCTGCTCGCCGGACTGGCCGAGCGTGCCGAGGCCGGCGGCCGCCATGTACGCCTGGCCCTCGGCGGGCCACGGCAGCTGGGGCGCGGCGCCGTCGAAGGTGTACGAGGCCTTCTCGGTCATCACGAGCTTCGGCTCGGGCAGCGGGCGCACCAGCTGCACGACGGCCAGGATGAGCGCCAGGAGCGCGACGAGCGGCGCGTAGATCTTGAACCGCCGGATCGCGGTGCGCATCGGGCTCGGCGGCGGGGGCGGGTTGTTCGTGAGGTCCGCCAGCATGTCCAGCGGCGGCTTGGGCGGCAGCGGCTGCTGGGTGGTCCGCTCGGCCCCGTCGATCCGGTCGAACCGGGAGGCGGGCGTGACCGGGGGCTTGGGCCGCTGCCCGGCCGCCGGAGCGGCGGGCGCGCCGCCCTCGGGGCGCAGCGGCACGAAGGTGCTGCCCTTGGGAGCCTCGGCTCCGGCGGGCTCGGCCTCGGCGGGCTTGGCGGCGGGCCTGGCCTCGGTCGGGGTGAACCTGGCCTCGGCAGGCTTGGCCAGGCTCGGCTTCGGGGCGGCGGGCCTGGCGGCGGGCTTCGGGGTCTCCGCCTTGACCGCGTCCACCTTGGGGACCCGGAAGACGGCGGTGCGCTCGCTGTCGGCGGGCTTGTCGGCCGCGGGCTTGTCGGTGGACGGCTTGTCAGCGGACGGCTTCGCCTCGTCGACCGGAGTCGAAGCGGAAGGCGGCTTCACCGCGCGGAACACAGCCGTGCGCTCGCTGTCCGCGGGCTCATCGGCGGCGGGGCCGGGCTTCGCCCGCTCCGGGGCGGAGGCCGAAGCGGAATCCATCTTCACGGCCCGGAACACGGCGGTGCGCTCGCTGTCGGCGGGCTTCGCCTCGGCAGCGGGAGCAGGCTCGGACGGCGGCTTCACCGCACGGAACACGGCGGTGCGCTCGCTGTCCACCGGCGCCTCGGCTGGAGCAGAAGCAGAAGCGGAATCAGACTCGGGCTTTTCGGTACGGGCCTCGGGCGCGTCGGAGCCGACACCCTCGGGCTCGCCCACGGGCGCCTCGGCATCCACCGAAGCGGAATCCCCGGCTGCACCCGGCGCGCGGTCCTCGTCCGCCTCGGCGGAGGCGTCCGCGCCGGCGTCGCCGGCGTCGGCCGAGGTACCCCCGGTCGAGGTGTCGTCGGCCGAGGCGACCCATGCCGCCACGGCGTCCCGCAGCGCATCCCGCCCGCCGGCTTCACCCTCGGCGTCGGCCTCGGGCCCGCCGTCGGAACCCGAACCCGAACCCGAACCGGAGCCGGAATCGGAACCAGATCCGGAATCGGCCCGAGCATCGGTCTCGGCGACATCCGCCTCGGGCCCGGCTTCTGCCTCGGTCCCGGCTTCGGGCCCGGCCCCGCGCTCGACCTCGGCCTCGGTCTCGGGTTCGGTCTCGGTCTCGGGTTCGGTCTCGGTCTCGGGTTCGGTGTCCAGATCGACACCCGCCCCCGTACCGCCACCGGCACGGGTGACCCCGCCGCCCTCGGGATCGCGCGGCCGGAACACCGACAGCCTCGGATCGCGCCCCGCGGACGACTCCGCCGCCCCCGGCGCTCCTTCATCTACCGACTTGTCGGGGGACTCGCCCGCCACCGTTCCTCCTCCATCGCCGCCATGTCCGGCTGTCCGAATGTCTAACAGTGTCCCGTCTCGGGAGCATCGCCCCCGTGCTGGACGAGAACGACATAACTGCGGGTTACCCCACAAAGCGGCCACGCGCTCTCGACAGATGAATGTGAGAGGCGTCACCCTGTCACTCATCCACGCGGGGAGGCATGGATGGGCAGGAGCCGCAGAACAATTCCGGAGGAGCTTCTGCTGCTCGCCTTGGACCCGGCCACGGGTACCACGGCGCAGCCGCAGTCGCTCGACCTCGGCCTGGCCGGGGCACAGCTAGTGGAGCTGGCTCTGGCAGGACGGATAGCCCCTGATGGGGATCGTATCGCCGTGGTGATGCCACGGCCGACAGGAGATCCGACTCTGGACTCCGCACTGGAACTGCTGCGCAGGCGCGGCAGCCCGGTACGGGCCGTCCACTGGATCGGCGGACCCCGACTGGGGCTCCGTCAGATTTACCTCGCTCATCTGGAGCGCTGCGGCATGGTGCATGCCGTCGCGGGACAGATGTGCGGAGTGTTGCCGACGACTCGCTACCAGGCGACGGACACGGAGATCAGCCGGGAGATCCGAGCCCGGCTCGACAGTGCGATCCGCACCGGCGTACCGCCGGACCCGCGGACCGCGGCGCTCGCCGCACTGGCCCACGCGGTCGGACTCGGCAAGCACCTGTACCCCGGCAACGAGGGGCGGTCGTCCAGGTCCCGGCTGCGGGACCTGATCCGGCACGACCCGATGGGCGGCCTCGTGGCGCATGCCGTGATGGACGTCCAGAACGGTGTGGCCGCACAGCCGCGCCGTGACCGCGCACCCGCACCGCCGGCCCGGGCCACGGCGAGCAGCGTTCCGCTGCAGCCGCGCCGGACGGGCGCCATGGCCCGCGCGGCCGCGCACTGATCCACCCGCTCCACGCAACACCACCGCACCACGCACGACCACGCAC
>NZ_CP020555.1:4287500-4295000 GCF_002080455.1 Streptomyces sp. Sge12 | reverse complement strand
TCGCCTGCCAGTGCCCGAAGGCCCGACAGGTCTTTTTCAAAGGAACCTCATCCACCGAAGTGGACGGGGTATCAACTTCTGGCGTTGATTTTTGGCACGCTGTTGAGTTCTCAAGGAACGGACGCTTCCTTTGTACTCACCCTCGCGGGCTTTCCTCCGGGCTTTCGTTCTGTTCTTGCGTTTCCGACTCTATCAGACTCTTTCGTGTCCGACTCCCTCGGCGCTTTCCAGGTTTTCGCTTTCGCGTTTCCCTTTCCGGCGGTTCCGACTCTATCAGAAGTTCTCCACCGGATTTCCCCGGCTTCGGATTCTGAAGAATCGAGTGCACCCCGCACGGAATTGCATTCCTCAGGGGGTGGGGCTGCCGAACTTGTCCAGTTCGAGGCAACCGTTTGACTCTACAACCCGGCCTGGGGGGTGTCAAAACGGCCCCGGCCACCCCTGGTCGGCACGCAGCTGGGACCCTCCAGGCCAGCCCGGGACAGCAACGCTTCGGCACCCAACGGAGCCCAACGGCGCGCTACGACAAGGGAAGCAGCTGGATCAGCTGGAAGGCGGTGTCGGCGTCGGGGTGGGCCAGGGCGGCCCTGACCTCGTACCGGCCGGCGGGTAGATCCACGCGTGTGTGGTTGTCGGGCTCCACGTCGGAGCCGGGCCAGGCGGAGTCGAAGAGCACGACCGGCCCGGGCACGTCCCACACCTGTCTGTCCTCCCACGCGGCAGCCTCCAGCGCCGCCCCCACGCTGCCCATCAGCTCCGCTTCCGATTCGGCCGCCACCCACCGCACGAAAACCCCGTACTCCGGCAGGAACGCAGTGGACGAGGGCTCGTCGCCCAGGACCAGCGCTTGCGACGGACCGACCGCGAGCAGGCCTGCGTAGCCGGAGACGGCGCAAGCCCGGCCGTAGTCGGATTCGGGGCCGTCACTGTCCGCGCCCTCCCACAGGGTCAGCACCTCGGCCGGCACCACCACCAGGGGGCCGCCGCCGGACTCCACCCAATCGACCAGCCCCGGGTCCGCATATCTCGCCATGCCCGGAGGTTAGGTGACCAGGGCGAGCGCGTCATGCGGGGAGGTGACCGCGGATCGGCGGAGCCGGAGACGAGGACCTTCGGCACGGATCCGCCCGGAGGGCGACGCCTCAGGAGTAGACGATGGGGCAGCGACGCCGGATCGAGTGCTGGGCAGCGCGCAGGAACACGGCGACGTAGAAGGCCGTGTCCAGGTCCGTGCTCCACAGCCCCGTTCGCGTAGCGGCCAGTTCCTTTGCCCGGCTCCTGAACCACTTGCTCAGGTCGAGGTTGTCGCACGTCGCCGGGATTTCGGGGGGCAGGTCGATCGCTGCCGCCAGCTTCTCCGCGAGCAGTAGCACCTGGGGAGCTCCGACGACCACGGTCCGCTCGCCATATCCGGAGTCGACGGGCAACGAGACCTCCTCGTCGAGCGAGACGGGAACGATCACCATCCAGCCGCAGAGGATCTCCAGCTCCTCCCGTGACAGATAGCTCTCGCACAGCGCGACGAACCCGGTCATGGAGGGAGCAGCCTTCTCCTCGAAGGCCTGGCCCGAGCCGGCTACGAAGGCGGTCGCAGGGGGCACGTCCTCGTAGGGCTGCAGGCCCCGCCGCCGCAGCTCAGCGTTGAGCCCCGAAGCAACCTCGGCCCATCCGCCTTCCTCCTCACCGAACCAATCCTCAGCCGCGACACTCACCAAGTAGATCCCCATGTACGGAAGTTACAGCGCGCATCTGACAACGACCGGCGGGCCGACCTCCGTTGTGGACGATCATGAGGCTGGTAGCGTCGCCGCATGATCGATCACGGGGTTGCTCTGCCCTCCTACCGCCTCCACGTCGTGCCCGCGGTAGTAGCTCTGGCGAGCCCCGCCTGGCAGCGGGACGTCTGGCTCGACCCGGACCAGCATGAGGATCTCGACCACATCGTGCACGCCCTCTTCGACGATTTCTGCAATGCGGACGATCCGCAGCCGTGGCTGGGACAAAGCCTTCGGACCGAGCAAGAGGTGGAGCTGATGGCGCGCCTCGGCACTGCCTACGGCGCGGTGCAGGACGCGGTCGGCCGCCGGCGCCCGGGACGAGGAATACCTGGCCGCGCCGGGGTGGGCGGCCGTGGTGACGGCAGCAGCCGGCTTGGCCCAGGTGCTGGTCGCGAATGATCACGTGGCGCTGAGCAAGCTGCACGAAGCCGGCTACCGATGGCCGCTCGACACAGAGCCGTCTTCGCCCGAACCCGAAGAGGGCGCGCGCTGATCCATGACGGCGGACATGCGCTGCGAGCATGGCCCGTCGCGTGATGACGGCCTGGCCGCCCCCGTCGGTGTCGGCAGGCCACGAGCCGCTGCTCGCACCACGCGATCCTCGTCGCTGGTCGGGGTGACTGGCGGCACGGCCCACCTCTCAGCTGCCGCTCAGCGGAGACGCCCACGTGGGGTCGTGTCGTGATCTCCTCGCAAGGTGGGCCAGCAGGTGCTCCGCCGCGATGGAGGCAGTGTCTTGCGGCGCGCCGACTGCGGTCAGGGCGGCGACAAGCCTCGCCGATGCTGTTTCCGGCAGGTCCGGGTCGGTGAGGAGGGGAAGCAGAAGCAGGAAGCGGGTGTCCGTGTCCTGGACGCCTTCGGCCGCAGGGGACGGGCTGTCAGCGAGCCGGATCAGTTCGTGCCATGTCAGCCCGGCGCCCGAGAAGTCGCCGTCCCAGCCGGCGATCTGCTCGGCGTAGCTTCTGCCCGGATGGGTGAGGAGGTAGTCGGTGCCGTAGTCGCCATCCAAGTTCCGGTAGATCACCACGGCTCCGGGGCCGTCTCCTGCCGGCACCCTGAACACCGGCCAGCGTTCAGGATCGAAGAGGGCCTCGGACATCACCTCGGCATCGGCGCCGTCCCCACCGAACCACTCCGGATCCGGGCGCTCGGCACACTCCCCGTCGCTGCACATCGCCAAGAGGTAGTTCGACCAGAAGCCCGGGCGGACCAGCAGTGACTCGCCCGGCACCAACGGGCCCAGGTCGTATCCCTTGATCAGCACCCCTCGATCCTGTCACCAGCCACTGACACGGCCCGATCCGGGACAGGCCGGGCGGCGGCTTGCTTGCCGGTAGCCTGCACGCGTGGGTGAGATCCGGGGCGAACGACAGCTGCCAGCGGACAGATTCGGACGGGACGCTGGTCGCGCTGGAACGCGATCTTCGTCGCGTGGAACCACCGCTACGAAGCAGGAACCGCCGGAATCGAGCGCCATCCCGGGCATGGAGGTATCGATCCCCGGTATGACGAGCTGACAGCGCTGCTCACCCCGCACCGCCAAGCACCGGCAGACGCGACGTTGCTGGCCGCCGAGTGGCGGTTCGACGGTGGGGACCTCTACCGGGCCGATGGTGTGGACTACTGGGTTCGATGGCACGAACGAGGATGACGCTGCCCTTGATCACTGCCGGTTGTGTGGACAACCAATGATCAAGCGCCAGCCTCAGCGGGCCTCATAAGCCGGTTCGCCGGCCGCTCCAGGCGAGTCGAGCCCCGACGCCAGGCCCGGCGGCTGATGCTCGGCCTCATGCCCTCTACTACCGCGCCACAACTGCTGAACCGATCGCCGAGTGAGCCGGGAACGCCACTCCGGACGGCATGCAGCACCTGCTGGGGCGAGCCGAACGGGATGCCGATGCCGTCCGCGACGATGTACGTGGCTACGTGGCGGACCACCTGCGCGACGACCAGGCGGTGCTGGGGGCCGGGGCCGGGCCGGCCACGGGTCCGCACCGATCGGGTGCGTGCCAACAAGGCGTACGCCTCGCGCAAGAACCGCTCCTACCTGCGCCGCCGCGGGATCCGGATCGCAGCTGTCAACGAACAGCTTTGATCGGAGGTGACCCTCCCGTCCTCGTTCACCAGTCCCGGCCGGCGGTCAGCTCCTCGGCGTCCGCGTCCGTAAACCCGTACGCCGACGCGACGAAACGAAACTCATCACAGATCCATTCGCGCGCAACCGTCTCGATCTCGCTCCCGGCCGCCCCGAACTCCGCTTCCAGCAAGTTGAACTCCTCCGTTGCAGCCTCGGTGAGCGAATACAAGGTCTCCAGATCCGACGGCTGCTCGGCCTCGATTCGCTCGCACAGCCGCAGCAGGATCGCTTTGCCGCTGTCGACCACATGATCAGGGAAGTACGAGTCGTCGTACATCTGCCGCAGGAACGCGTGCCCCGCTACCTGCTGGTTGGTGATCGACATGGCACTTCCCTATCTCCGTGAAGAGCTGACGTGCCGATCATGCACGGATCCACTGACAACGACGCCACCCATGCATGCCAGCCGGCTTGAGGTGGTGTCCGCAGCTGGAGGCATCGGGTTGGGGCCGTCTTACCGTTCGTTGGGGGTGTTCTCCACCGCCCACCTGCGGAAGAGGACGAGTACCTCGGTGAGGTTGCCTGGTCCGCATGCGGCGTCGAAGGTCATGTCGGAGGTCCGGGCCACTGTGCGGAGTACCAGGCCTGCAGCCACTCCAAAACGTTCTCGGCCCCGTTCATGGCACACGATGCTAGGCAGCCGCGAGTCCAGGGCCGGACCGCGGATGCGCACAACTTGCCCAGGGTGTCGCGATGGCCGCGCCAGTACGCCTACGAAGACTGACCGGTCAGGAGGGGCAGCGCCAGTTCGGTGCGCTACCGGCGCGCGCTGATGCTGCTGGCCTCCGCCGGCGGCAACCGCGTGCCGGTCATCGCCCAACTCGTGCAGGCGGACGAGGACACGGTGCGCGACGTCATCCACCGCTTCAACGAGATCGGCCTGGCCGCACTGGGCCCTCAGTGGGCAGGAGGCCGTCCCGGCGGGGTCGGTGGACTCCTTCCACGTCCTGGTGCGTTGGAAGGTGACGCTGCGTCGGCCGAGCAGGCAGCGCAGGGCCTCGCGGCCGATGCGGACGACGCGGCCGTCGAGAAGAGCTTCCGAGCCGGCAATGGCTTGCGGCCCTGGACGAGCACCAGGTCCATCGCTATGCCGGCTGGTCCGTCCCGATGGGATCACCCTGGCAAAGCTCGAGCACGCCTCCCTGCGGTCGTCCGAGCCGACGAACACTCCCGCCCGCACTACGCCCGAGGACCTCGTACCGCTCTGCAGCAACGCTCCTCGGGGTCCTGCCCGTTCGCGTAGAACTGCCCCTGAAACGCAGAAAAGCCCCGCACCATAAGGTGCGGGGCTTTCCCACAATGATTGTTCGGCGGCGTCCTACTCTCCCACAGGGTCCCCCCTGCAGTACCATCGGCGCTGAAAGGCTTAGCTTCCGGGTTCGGAATGTAACCGGGCGTTTCCCTAACGCTATGACCACCGAAACACTATGAAATTTGAACGCTGGCATTGACACAGCTGTTCGTTATTTCAGAACTAACACAGTGGACGCGAGCAACTGAGGACAAGCCCTCGGCCTATTAGTACCAGTCAGCTTCACCCGTTACCGGGCTTCCACATCTGGCCTATCAACCCAGTCGTCTACTGGGAGCCTTACCCTCTCAAGGAGGTGGGAATACTCATCTTGAAGCAGGCTTCCCGCTTAGATGCTTTCAGCGGTTATCCCTCCCGAACGTAGCCAACCAGCCGTGCCCTTGGCAGGACAACTGGCACACCAGAGGTTCGTCCGTCCCGGTCCTCTCGTACTAGGGACAGCCCTTCTCAATATTCCTACGCGCACAGCGGATAGGGACCGAACTGTCTCACGACGTTCTAAACCCAGCTCGCGTACCGCTTTAATGGGCGAACAGCCCAACCCTTGGGACCGACTCCAGCCCCAGGATGCGACGAGCCGACATCGAGGTGCCAAACCATCCCGTCGATATGGACTCTTGGGGAAGATCAGCCTGTTATCCCCGGGGTACCTTTTATCCGTTGAGCGACGGCGCTTCCACAAGCCACCGCCGGATCACTAGTCCCGACTTTCGTCCCTGCTCGACCCGTCGGTCTCACAGTCAAGCTCCCTTGTGCACTTACACTCAACACCTGATTGCCAACCAGGCTGAGGGAACCTTTGGGCGCCTCCGTTACCCTTTGGGAGGCAACCGCCCCAGTTAAACTACCCATCAGACACTGTCCCTGATCCGGATCACGGACCGAGGTTAGACATCCAGCACGACCAGAGTGGTATTTCAACGGCGACTCCACAACCACTGGCGTGGCTGCTTCAAAGTCTCCCACCTATCCTACACAAGCCGAACCGAACACCAATATCAAACTGTAGTAAAGGTCCCGGGGTCTTTCCGTCCTGCTGCGCGAAACGAGCATCTTTACTCGTAGTGCAATTTCACCGGGCCTATGGTTGAGACAGTCGAGAAGTCGTTACGCCATTCGTGCAGGTCGGAACTTACCCGACAAGGAATTTCGCTACCTTAGGATGGTTATAGTTACCACCGCCGTTTACTGGCGCTTAAGTTCTCAGCTTCGCAACCCCGAAAGGTCACTAACCGGTCCCCTTAACGTTCCAGCACCGGGCAGGCGTCAGTCCGTATACATCGCCTTACGGCTTCGCACGGACCTGTGTTTTTAGTAAACAGTCGCTTCTCGCTGGTCTCTGCGGCCACCCCCAGCTCACGGAGTAAATCCGATCACCAGTGATGGCCCCCCTTCTCCCGAAGTTACGGGGGCATTTTGCCGAGTTCCTTAACCATAGTTCACCCGAACGCCTCGGTATTCTCTACCTGACCACCTGAGTCGGTTTAGGGTACGGGCCGCCATGAAACTCGCTAGAGGCTTTTCTCGACAGCATAGGATCATCCACTTCACCACAATCGGCTCGGCATCAGGTCTCAGCCTTAATGAGGGACGGATTTGCCTACCCCTCGGCCTACACCCTTACCCCGGGACTACCACCGCCCGGGCTGGACTACCTTCCTGCGTCACCCCATCGCTTACCTACTACAAGTCTGGTTCGTCGGCTCCACCACTTTCCTTTCCCCGAAGGGTCCGGAACGGCTTCACGGACTTAGCATCGCCTGATTCGATATTGGGCGTTTCAAAGCGGGTACCGGAATATCAACCGGTTGTCCATCGACTACGCCTGTCGGCCTCGCCTTAGGTCCCGACTTACCCTGGGCAGATCAGCTTGACCCAGGAACCCTTAGTCAATCGGCGCACACGTTTCTCACGTGTGTATCGCTACTCATGCCTGCATTCTCACTCGTGAACCGTCCACAACTAGCTTCCGCTGCTGCTTCACCCGGCACACGACGCTCCCCTACCCATCACAGCGGGCGTTGGCCCTATTGCTGCAATGACACGACTTCGGCGGTACGCTTGAGCCCCGCTACATTGTCGGCGCGGAATCACTTGACCAGTGAGCTATTACGCACTCTTTCAAGGGTGGCTGCTTCTAAGCCAACCTCCTGGTTGTCTCTGCGACTCCACATCCTTTCCCACTTAGCGTACGCTTAGGGGCCTTAGTCGATGCTCTGGGCTGTTTCCCTCTCGACCATGGAGCTTATCCCCCACAGTCTCACTGCCGTGCT